>JAJTXU010000047.1 GCA_021462845.1 Anaerolineales bacterium | reverse complement strand
CCCCGACATCCCAATAAACATATCCACAACTGTATCTTCCAATCCGCGCACCATGGTGGTGCCGAAGAGGTAATCGAAGGCGTTCTCGTAAAACTCCCATAGGATGATCGTTGTCCCTGTGCAGGTGAAGGCGAACAAAACTTGAACAAGCGCGGGAATATCGCCTAGAAATTTCTGCGACTGTTTGATGGCGGAACGGAAAAAATACGTGATCGCCACGCCGCCCATGAAATGCGTGGGAATATCGAGCGGCGGAAATTTGTCGTACCAATCGAAGACCAGCCCAACCAAATAAAAGCCGAATACGCTCAGCGGCGCCCACGCGGACTCGCGCAAGGTGGCGAGCAACCAATCCATGATTTGTTTTTTATAATTCACAAGTCACCTCAACAGGCGGTGATTGTATCAAGTTGATTTGCTATGTCATGCTGAGCGGAGCGAAGCATCTCCCCTCCCACTAGAAATCTTCTTACCTTGGCAGAGATTCCACCTTTTCAACTCCCGCATTGCATCTTGCCCGCGAGGGTATAATCGTCCCGCCTCATGAAAATCCTCACCGTTCTCACCTACTATCGCCCGCATACATCGGGACTCACCATTTACGCGGAGCGGCTCGCGCGCGCGTTTGCCCGGCGCGGTCATCAAGTGACCGTGATGACGATGCAATACGAACCGTCGCTTCCGCGCGAAGAAACAATAGACGGCGTCAAGATCATCCGCGTGCCGGTGGCGGCGCGCGTCAGCAAAGGCGTCATCGCGCCCTCGTTCGGCTGGGTCGCCACAAAACTCGTCGCGCAACACGATGTCGTTCAATTGCACCTCCCCCAATTCGACGCGCCCGGCGTAGCGCTGCGCGGACGTCTCTTCGGCAAGCCCGCCGTGCTCACCTATCACTGCGACCTGCTGTTGCCGCGCGGGGCTTTCAACCGTTTCGTCAACTTCGTTGTCAATCTGATGAATAACGCGGCGGGGATTTTTTCGAATCACATCGTGACGTACACCCAAGACTACGCGGACAACTCACCCTACCTCTCGCGTTACGCTTCAAAACTGACCCCCATCCTGCCTCCCGTTGAACTGCCGACGCCGCTCCCCGGCGCAGTGGAAGCCTTCGCGTACGAACATCATGTGCAGGAACGGCGTCCTGTCATTGGCATGGTCACGCGCTTTGCCTCCGAAAAAGGAGTGGAAGTGTTGCTGGATGCGTTACCAACGATCTTGCAGAAATACCCGAAGGCGCAAGTGTTATACGCGGGGCAACATCAAAACGTGATGGGCGAGCAGGCATACTTCGACAGGTTAATTCCCAGAATTCGAGAATACGAATCGTCCGGGCACTGGAAGTTTCTCGGCAACCTTGATCCCATTCAATTAGCCGCGTTATATCCCAATCTCGATGTGTTGACCGTCCCTTCGTTGAATTCCACCGAGGCGTTCGGACTCGTGCAGATCGAAGCGATGATGAACGGCGTGCCGTGCGTCCCGTCCGCGCTGCCGGGCGTGCGACAGCCGGTGACGATGCACGGCATGGGACGAGTCGCTCGAATTGGCGATGCGGCTGACTTGGCTGAATCCATCCTCACCGTCCTGAATGAACCGGGGAAGTTCAAGGGCGATATCGAATCCATCAAGAGATCCTACGATCCCGATTCGGTCGCGCAAGAATACGAAAAACTATTCGCCAAACTTATGGGATAATCTCGAAGCCCCGCTCGCGGAAGTGACTGTCGAAGGTGAAAACTTTTTCGATCTTCAATCGCCGCATGGTTTCAAAACCGCTGCAATCAACTAATGAAAGTTGGCGGCGATTGGCGGAAAACACCAAATTGACGATGGCAGGATGTTCCTGTTCGCCGATCCATTCTATTTGAAGCAGTGGAACGATCCTTGTTTCAAACTCGCGAGCGGCTTGAATCCCGAGCCTGCTTTGTAGTAATGAAAAACATTCGACAACAACGTAATTATTCGTTGTTAACGCCGCGTTACGCTTGATCATCTCTTTCCATGTGAACAATGCTTGTTTGTAATTTTCATCACCCAAGTGGACAAGCGCAAAGAACGCTGAGGTATCTACGAAGATTTTTTCCATGTGCCATAAATCTCCGCCAGATACTTGTCATGATTCGTCGAAATGTCAGTCTTGCCCTCAATATCGTGAAATTGGATTTCTCCCTCCTCAATCTGTCTGATAAATTCAAGGGCGCGCTGGCGTTTTTCTTCATGCGTCATTTCTTTTGGCGAAGTTACGATATACTGCGCCACGCTCTCGCGCACCAATTTAGCGACAGGCGTCTTGCGAGCCTTCGCTAGTTCTTTTAAAGCCTTCACCTGCTCTTCGGTCAGTTGAACCATCATCCGTACCATAGCGACCTCGATTCTGCTATCATTTTTCAGAAAGTGCTATCATTATAGCATGCCAAACAAAGACTTCCTCTTCCTCCACCTCCGCGATCTGCCCTACTTTCGCGCGTTTTTGCGGGCAATTGAATCGTCCTACTATCAAGACCTGCCCCTGCCCGCGCCGGTCTACGATGTGGGATGCGGCGACGGTCATTTCGCCTCGTTGACCTTCGACCAAAAAATTGACGTGGGACTCGACCCGTGGCACGGACCCATCCACGAGGCGAAAAAATACGGCGCGTACAGATCGCTCGTCGAAGCCGATGGCGCGAAATCTCCATTCCCCAGCGAATACTTCGCCAGCGGATTCAGCAACTCGGTGCTGGAACACATCCCTCACATTGACGAAGTCTTGAAAGAGACCGCGCGCGTACTCAAGAAGGACGCGCTGTTTTACTTTTGTGTGCCGAACACAAGATATTTTTCCGCATTGTCCATTTCGAAGATGTTGGGCAAGCCGTATGAAAACTGGTTCCGAAAAATTTCGCGCGTGCATCACGCCGACGAACCCGAAGCATGGCAGGAGCGGCTCGAACGCGCCGGTTTTGAAATGATACGGTACTGGCACTACTTCTCGCCCTCCGCGATGCGCGTGTTAGAATGGGGACATTACTTCGGCGTTCCATCGGTAGCAGCTCGCGTTCTCTCAGGGCGTTGGATACTCTCACGCACACAATGGAATCTCTGGCTAACGAAAAAATATGTAAGCAAATACGCCTCGCCTGAACCGATCGAGAACGGGACGTTTACGTTTTATATCGCAAGGAAAAAGTAAACAGGTTCCCCGCCAAACCTGTTTACCTGATACCTGTATACTTGTATACGTATCCTATGCCCTTCGACGAAAATTATTTCTCCACGCACACCTACGCCAACATCACGTTCGCCAAATACAGTATGTATTGGTGGTCGAACCGTTTTTTTGCCATGCTGGCGCGGCGAAACGGACGGCACGGCGCGCGCCTGCTGGAGGTAGGTTCAGGCATGGGGCATCTTGTGGGGCAACTCGAAGATACGTTTGAAACGTACGGTTGCGACATCAACCACTGGGCGGTGAAACGGTCGAAGCCTGTTGTGATAAATACAAACCTGCAAACTGCCAGCGCGCAGGAACTTCCATTTAACGACAACTCATTTAACGTGGTTATCATCAAGCACATTGTGGAGCATTTGCCCGACCCGCAAAAAGCCATTCAAGAACTCGGGCGCGTGGTGGAACCGGGCGGCACGCTTATCCTTGCCACGCCGAACCTCGACTCTCTTCTCAAGCCGTGGAAAGGCGACCGATGGATCGGCTATCAGGACCCCACGCACATCTCATTGAAGCGACCCGCCGAATGGGTCTCCTTTATCAAAGGCGCAGGCTTTACAATCAAGAGAATCTTTGCCGATGGTTTTTGGGATGTGCCATACATTCCGCTCATCCCCAGCGCGATCCAAAAACTGACCTTCGGTTCGCTCGGCGGTTTCCAGGCGATCACAGGTTTCATTTTCCTTCCCATGCGCTGGGGAGAAAGCATCATTGTGATAGCCAGGAAACAAGAAGACAAGTGAACAGGGAAGCGCGAAACCCGGAACGCAAAGCGCAATTCACAGTGTTGCCCTGAGCATAGTCGAAGGGACACAATACGCACTCATGAACACTTCTCGCCACCAACCCCCTCCCGACGAACCCAGCGTTCTCGATTACGTCAAATCGCTATTTCGAGGCGCCAGGCTTCAGATTCCCGGCTTTGCCGAGGAGGAAACATCGTCAACGGCAAACGATCAGCCTGAACATTTACAGCCTCTGGACTCCGATCTCGATAGCCTCCTCGCGGCAGATACCGCTCCGCTCTCGACCGCCGTCAGCCCTCAACCACCGGAACCCAAGGACGAACCGCCCTCCCCCTTCCCGTGGAGTTCATTGCTTGCGCTCTTTCTTGCGCTGGTGGGTCAATGGCTTCTTGAGCCGCCACCGGACACCCAGTTGGGAATTGCGCTGTTCGTTGCCGCACTCTTCGCCCTGGGATGGGGACTCTATCGCGGCGAATGGACTCTCGCGCCTCTTGCTGAAACTTCCGATTGGACAGACCCGCTTACCTATCGCCCAGTGATGCTGATCCTCAGCCTGGGGCTTGGTCTGTGGGCGTTCACCCTGTTAGACGAAAACCTCTTCACCACGCTTAACGTTACGGTTTGGGCGCTTGCCGTGCTTGCCTTTATAGGCGCGTTGTGGATTCGGACGCCGGGATCCCAAAACTGGCTGGCGCAAATTGCAGGCTTTTTCAAACGCGATACATGGACGATCACCATCTCGCGCTGGACGATCCTCCTCCTCGCCGTCACCGCCCTGGCATTCTTCTTCCGCTTCACGCAGACAGAGACCGTGCCGGCAGAACCGTTCAGCGACCATGCCGAAAAACTGTACGATGTGTACGACGTATCGCAGGGTGACACACATATTTTCTTCCCGCGTAATACCGGGCGCGAAGCCATTCAAATGTATTGGACTCTCTGGGTGGCAAATATCTTCGGCACCGGTTTGTCGTATCTCAGTCTCAAACTCGGCACCGCCATCCTCGGCTTTTTGACCCTGCCATTTATTTACCTGCTCGGAAAAGAAATTGGCGGAACGCGCGTGGCGCTCTTTGCCTTTATGCTCGCGGGAATCGCCTACTGGCCCAACGTTATCAGCCGCATCGGACTGCGCTTTCCGCTATATCCCCTCTTCGTGGCGCCGACGCTTCTTTTCCTCCTGCGCGGCTTGCGTACCCGTAACCGCAACGATTTCCTCCTCTCCGGCTTGTTCCTCGGGCTTGGCTTGCACGGCTACAGCCCGTTCCGCATTGTTCCCTTCGTGGTTATCGCAGCGTTCGTGTTGTATTGGATTCATTCGCAATCGAAAGGCGCGCGCAGAGAACTGCCGGTCTGGCTGGCAATGCTGGCGATTACCTCATTGCTTGTGTTCCTTCCCCTGTTACGATTCTGGATCGACAACCCGGAGATCTTCGGGTTTCGCGCTTTTTCCCGGTTAAGCACGGTCGAACAACCATTGCCCGGACCCGCCCCGGTTATCTTCGCGTCGAACGTGGGGAAGGCGTTGATGATGTATAACCTCGACGATGGCGAGATCTGGGTCAACTCGATCCCCCACCGTCCCGCGCTGGATGTGGTGACAGGCGCGTTGTTCCTGTTTGGGTTTGTTCTCGTGCTGATCCGCTACATCCGTAAACGCCACTGGCAGGATTTGTTCCTGCTTGTGTCCATTCCGTTGTTGCAGTTGCCCTCCACGTTATCGCTGGCGTTCCCCGGCGAAAACCCGGCGCTCAACCGCGCCGGCGCGGCGAGCATTCCCGCCTTTCTGCTGGCGGCGTTGGCGCTCGACGGTTTGGCCACCAGCCTGAAAGGGAGAGGGATGCGAAACGTCGTCGCCTGGGGGTTGACGGGAATCCTGTTGGCGGCTTCCGCTTCACAAAATTACACTCTTGTTTTCGATACGTTCGCCAATTCATTCCGTTTAGGATCGTGGAACACATCCGACATGGGAAGAGTCATACGTGAGTTCGAGCAAACCTACGGCACAACGGAGACGGTTTGGGTGGTGCCGTTCCCGTATTGGGTAGATACGCGCCTGCCTGCCGCGTGGGCGGGAATCCCGAACCGCGACATGGCGCTGTGGCCCGAAAATTTTGCCTCGACAGTGGAATTGCCGGGTCCGAAATTATTCATTCTAAAAGCCGACACCGAAGACCCCACGGTGAACGACCAACAATCGGTGGATGCTTTAAAAGAGTTGTACCCGAACGGCGTCCTGCGTTTGTTCGATTCAGATATCCCCGGCCACGATTTTTGGATATTCTTTGTGCCGGGTTAATAACTAACCGAGAACGCAAAGCGCGCGAAGATTGGTTTTTTCTTTGCGATCGTAGCGGGTGTCGCATGGCGCCATGACGGCACTTCGCGGTTTAAAAAAATTATGAATTACAAAAAATATTTCTGGCTTCTCGATATTCTTCTCGTGCTTGTGCTCGCGCTGGCGGGCTATTTGCGTTTGACTGGCGCGAACTGGGGCGAAGGCGAGCACCAACACCCGGACGAGAATTTCCTTTCGGGCGTGGTCGCCAATTTGCGGGCGCACAAATGCGCGGATGCGGCTCTGCCGATCGACGCCTGCCCCACCGAAAAACAGACTTGGCTCAACCTCGGCGACTATTTCGACAGCGAAAAATCCACGCTTAACCCATACAACCGCGGGCAATCTTTCTTTGTGTATGGCAACCTCCCGATCACCCTCGTGCGCATCGCGGCGGAAGCGACCGGTCAACTCGATGTGAAATTGTTAGGCAGGCAATTTTCCGCCTTTGCAGACCTGATTACGATCCTGATCTTGTATGCCATCGTATCGCGCTTATACGACCGCCGCATAGCGCTGCTCACTTCGCTCTTCTCCGCGCTGACGGTGATGCAGATCCAGCAGTCGCATTTCTTCACCACAGACCTGTTCGTCAACCCGTTTGCATTTCTGGCAATCTACTTCGCTATTGAGATCATGTTGTGGAAAGAAAAGATACTAGAGACTGGAGACTTGCCTGCCGACTCAACGGACAGCCTCCAGTCCTTCGACAACGCTCAGGACACATCTCTAGTCTCCAATCCTCAATCTCCTGTTTCTGATTCTGCGGACTCTAATTCTCCAATTCTCCAATTCTCCAATTCTCCAGTCTCCAATCCCCAGTCTCCAACCTCCAATCCCCAATCTCCAGTCTCCAATCTCCAGTCTCTAATCTCCAATTCTTCAATTCTCCAATCTCTACTCTCTAATCCTCTATTCCTCTTAAGTATCGGCTTCGGCATCGCCTACGGCATGGCTCTGGCGTCTAAGGTGAATATTTATCCGCTGGCGATCCTCCTGCCCGGCGCGTTTGCAATTCGATATTTGACCATCGACCGTGGACAACAGACCAACGAACCTGATGCAGATATAGTCTACGGTCCACCGTCCACCGTCCATCGCTCACTTTCCACTGAGTACTGGGTACTGATCATTGCCTGCCTCATCGCCGGCGGACTCGCCGCGCTGATCTCCTTCCGTATTTTTCAGCCATACGCGTTCGACGGGCTTGGACTCAATCCGCAGTGGATCGCGAACATCCAGGAACAACGCATTCAAGCAAAAGGCGATGCCGACCTCCCATGGAATCTCCAATGGGCGCGACGCTCGCATTTATATTCGTTTGAAAATCTGACGACTTGGGGCTTGGGTCTACCTCTCGGCATCCTCGCGTGGATCGGCTTCCTCACCATGGGCTGGCGCATCCTCAAGGGCGAGTGGCGCCACGCGCTTCTCTGGGGTTGGACGGCGGCGTATTTCCTCTGGCAATCGATGGAATTCAACCCCACGATGCGCTATCAACTGCCGATCTACCCGCTGCTTGGAATGATGGCGGCGTGGGTGGTATTCGAGCAATTACCAATAACGAATTACAAATTACGCACTGCGTACTCCGTATTGCGTACTGTCATCGCCATCATTGTGATCGGACTCACCGCCGCATGGGCGTTCGCCTTTCAAAGCATCTACACCCGCGAGGAGCCGCGCATCGCCGCATCACGATGGATATATCAAAACGTGCCTGGTCCGATCAACTTGCACATCGAGACCGGCGATTCAAACTACAACCAGCCTATTCCAATTCAGCCTGAAACTTCCGTCAACGCATCCGCGCCGTACGATATCTCCTTCGTCTCCAATGCCGATGGATTCCTCACCGGCCTCACCCTCGCACACGCCACCAACGCGCTCGCCTCTTCCTCCACCCTCAACCTGACTCTCTCCAGCGGCGCCGAATACACGCCCGAACAAACCCTCGCCACATCTTCATTGACATCCGACTTCTCCGCCGCAAAAGACCCGCGCGGAAATGAATTCACGCTTGAATTCGATAAGCCCGTGGAAGTCGCAAAGGGCATTCAATATTATTTGCGCTTGCAGATCAATGAGGGCATCCTCGCCATCACCGGCTCCGCCGTCGTCAACGAGACAGATTACGATTACCCGCTTCCCTTTCGCGTGGACGGCTACGATGCGTTCGGCGGACTCTATCGCGGCGACCTGAACCTGCAAGTCTACTGGGACGATAACGCCGATAAACTCGCGCGTTTCGTCACCACCCTCGACCAGGCAGATTACATCTTCATCCCCACCAACCATCAATACGCGCAGATCACGCGCCTACCCGAACGCTATCCGCTGACCACGCTGTATTATCGCGAACTGATCGGTTGCCCGTTGGGCGAAAATATCATCCGTTGTTACCACGAGGCGCAACCCGGGATATATGAAGGCAGGCTTGGCTTCGATCTCGTTGCCGTCTTTGAGACCTTCCCAAAATTAGGCAACATCGAGATCAACGATCAATATGCCGAAGAAGCCTTCACCTTCTACGATCACCCGAAAGTATTGATCTTCAAGAAAAACGCAAACTACGATACGACTCAGGTGCAATCCACATTGAGCACAGTCGACCTGACGCAAGTAGTGCGCCTCACCCCGCGCCAGTTCAGCGACTATAAATCCCTGATGTTGCCCGCCGATACACTTGCGCAACAACGCGCCGGCGGCACATGGTCTCAACTGTTCGATTACAACTCCGCGCTCAACAGCAACCCGTGGCTGGGCTTACTGGTCTGGTATCTCTTCATCTCGATTCTTGGGCTTGCCGTTTACCCGCTGATCCGGCTGGCTATGCCGGGCTTGGCAGACAAGGGCTACCCGCTCAGCCGCGCGCTAGGATTGGTTCTCTTCGGCTGGCTGGCATGGATGGGAGGCTCCATCGGCATCCCGTACACGCGCCCGACCATTGCGATCGTCTTTGGCTTGATCCTGCTCATGGGCGCGGGGCTTGGCTACTATCAACGCGACGAACTGCGCGAAGAATGGAAGACCAAAAGAAAATACTTCCTGCTTATCGAAGGCATCTTCCTGCTGTTCTTCTTCACCGACCTCTTCATCCGCATCGGCAACCCGGACTTATGGCACGTATCCAAAGGCGGCGAACGCCCGATGGACTTCTCGTACTTCAACGCCGTCATCAAAAGCACGTCATTCCCGCCGTATGACCCATGGTTCGCGGGCGGATACATCAATTACTATTATTATGGTTTCGTGCTGGTCGGTACGCCGGTCAAACTGCTCGGCATCGTGCCAACCATCGCGTACAACTTTATTCTCCCAACCCTCTTCGCCATCGTCGGCATCTGCGCCTTCTCCATCGGCTGGAATCTTCTCCAAAAGGATGAAGATGGAAGGATGAAAGATGAAGAATCATCTGAACACAATTCATCCCTTCGACAAGGCTCAGGGCAAGCCTTCATAATTCAGCCTTCATCTTTGATAAGCGGCATCTCCGCATCCATGCTCGCCCTCCTGCTGGGCAACCTCGGCACCGTGCAAATGATCTACAACCGCCTGCAACAACTCGGCTCGCTGGGCGCCTTCACCTGGGATTCAACCTTCGTGCAACGCCTGAAATGGGCAACCGAGGGATTGAAACTCATCACGCAGGGCGGCACGCTTCCCATCGGACCTGGAGACTGGTACTGGGACCCCAGCCGGGTCGTCCCGCCGGGCGGGGGCAACGAGATCACCGAATTTCCGCTGTTCACTTTCCTTTACAGCGACTTGCACGCGCACATGATCGTAATGCCGCTGGCATTGCTCACCATCAGTTGGGCGCTGTCGGTGGTGATGGCGCGCTCGAGTTGGAAGAATCAAGCCCACCCTGAGTCTGAAGCGTGGACGACCGCGCTGGGATTCCTCGTCGGCGGACTCATCATCGGCGCGGTGTTTCCCACCAATCTATCCGACACGTATACGTATTTGCTGATCGGGATTATGGCAGTCGCTTATTCTGTGTGGCGATATGTTGAAGCCGGGTCGTTGATGAAACGCCTCGCATGGACGGGCGGCGCGGTCGTTGCCTTGTTCGCGTTGTCGAGGCTGTTGTATCTGCCGTATCGACTCGCGTACTATCAGGCATACAGCGCGCTCGACCCGTGGAAGGGACCGTTCACGCCCATCTCTTCGTATCTCACCATGTGGGGCTTGCTCCTCTTCCTCATCGTCGCATGGATGGCATGGGAAACGCGCGAGTGGATGGCTTCGACTCCGGCTTCGTCACTGCGAAAACTAAAACCGTTTCAGGTGTTGATCGAAGGCGCGTTGATCGTCTTCGCGTTTATGTTACTGCTTCTTCAATACAACCAATCCAGCACAGACTACGGCGGCGTGGCGGTCAGTTGGATCGCCTTGCCCATCGCGGCGTGGGCGGGAGTGTTGATGCTGTGCCCAAACATGCCCGATGCAAAACGATTCGTGTTGTTCCTCATCGGCACGGCTCTGCTGATCACCGTTGTCGTTGAAGCTCTCGTGGTAGTCGGCGACATTGGACGGCAGAACACCATCTTCAAGTTTTATTTGCAATCGTGGTTCATGCTGGCGGTGAGCGCCGCGGCGGCGTTCGCATGGACTCTACCCTCGCTTTTCAAATGGCTTCCCGGCTGGCGTGCTTTCTGGCAAGTTGCGATGATCCTGCTCGTCTCCGGAGCGGCGATGTACACCGTCACCGCCACATCGGGCAAGATCAAAGACCGCTGGATCCTCGAAGCCCCACACACGCTCGATTCGATGACTTACATGCAATATGCCAATTATGACACTTACGGTCAGCGTTTGGAGTTAAGCGAGGATTATCGCGCCATCCGCTGGATGCAAGACAACGTGCAGGGCTCGCCCGTCATTGTGGAAGCCGCCTCTGCGGGAGAACAATACCAATGGCATTCACGCTTCGCGATATATACCGGGCTTCCCGACGTGATCGGCTGGCAATGGCACCAACAACAACAGCGCACTTTGTTTTCACAGCAAGTCGTTGACCGCGGCACGGAAGTGACAGATTTCTACAACAGCATTGATCCCGAAGGCATTCGAGCATTTCTCAAAAAGTACGATGTGAAGTATATTATCGTCGGTCAACTCGAACGCGCCGCGTATACGCCGGAAGGCATTGCCAAGTTCGATCAATTCGAGGGCAACTATTGGCGCGAAGTGTATCGCGACGGCGCGACCGTGATCTATGAAGTGATGCCGTAACAACCATGTCATGCTGAGGAGCCGCTTTGCGGCGACGAAGCATCTCCCTCTCGACGGAGGAGACCCTTCGTGGCACCTCGCGCCACTCAGGGTGACATCTTTTTAAGAACAGGAGCCGCCATGATCTATCACCTCACCTTTCGCAAAAGTTGGAAACACGCGCTGGCAACCGGACCCTATACAGCCAAGAGCCTTGAAAAAGAGGGATTCATCCACTGCTCGACCCAATCTCAACTTGTTCCGGTGGCGATGGATTTCTTCCCGGCTCGCCGTAAATTGACGATCCTTGTGATCGACGAAACAAAACTCAAACCAGAAGTGAAATGGGAAAAGCCCTCCGGCGGTCCGCCTCCGGGCGTGCCAGCAAGCGACAAGTTCCCGCACGTGTACGGTCCCATCAATCACGATGCGGTGATGAAAACACTGGACATGGAACGCAACGCAGACGATGTCTTCGTCCCGCCGGATAATCTCTAGCAGGAATTCTCCAATCCTCTAATTCTCCATGTTTTCTTTTCTTGCTTGGTATCTCCTCTCCACCTTCCTCGGCTGGCTGACCTTTCCTCTCGCGTACCGTCTCTTCCCCGCGTTGAAAGATCGCGGCTACACCCTTTCACGCGCGTTCGGCTTGCTGGTCTGGGGCTACGCCTTCTGGCTTCTCGCCTCGTTCCACATCGCGCAAAACGACCTCGGAGGGTTGTTGTTGGGCTTGCTCGTCCTTGCCAGCCTGAGTGTGTGGACAATTACGAATTACCAATTACCAATTACCAATCTCCCACCTTTCGACGAGGCTCAGGGCAAGTCTCCAGTCTCCAGTCTCTATTCTCTATTCTCTAATTCCCCAATCATCTCCTTCTTCAAATCAAATCGCCCCCTCATCCTCACAACCGAAATCCTCTTCCTCCTCGCTTTCGCCCTGATGGCATTCATCCGTTCGACGAACCCGGATATCCTCGGCACCGAAAAGCCGATGGAATTGATGATGATCAACGGCATCATGAACTCGCCGACGTTTCCTCCGCGCGATTTGTGGCTTTCGGGCTATTCCATTTCGTATTACTACTTCGGCTATGTGATGACCTCCATGCTGGCGATGCTGACCGGCACACCAGCCACCGCCGCGTTCAACTTGATGACCGCGCTCATCTTCGCCCTAGCCGCCATCGGCGCGTATGGAATTTTATATAACCTGCTGGCGCTGACCATAGACCGCAGACCACAAACAATGGAGGATGAAGCCGTCCATCGTCCGCCGTCCGTGGTTGCTCCATTGCTTGCTCCCCTCTTCCTCCTCCTCATCTCCAATGCTGAAGGCTTCCTCGAAGTCCTCCACCGCCGCGGATTGTTCTGGACGGATGGAAACAACTTCTGGACGTGGCTCGGCATCCCCGAATTGAGAGACGCGCCCGCGCAACCTCTCCAATGGATTCCCGACCGCTTCTGGTGGTGGTGGCGGGCATCGCGCGTGGTCATGGACTACGACCTGCAAAACAATCCCACCGGCGATGTGATCAGCGAGTTCCCCGCCTTCTCGTTCATCCTCGGCGATCTGCATCCGCATATTCTGGCGATGCCGTTCGTGTTGCTGACGATCGCTGTGGCGTTGAACCTCTTCCTCGGCGGATTCAAAGGGAGGACAGATTTCTATGTTGCCCGGCTGAACGTCAGCAAGACCGGCTTCTTCGTCATTGCCTTGCTCATCGGCGGGCTTGCCTTCCTCAACACGTGGGATATTCTCATCGGCGGCGCGTTGATCCTCTTCGCGTATGTGCTGGCTCGCGCGCGCGAGTCAGGCTGGGGCTGGGAAAGACTCGAAGACCTTTTCCTGTTGGGAATCTCCATGCTTGTCGTCGCGTACGTGATGTATCTCCCATTCTTCATCGGGTTCGATTCGCAGGCGGGCGGAATCCTGCCGTCGTTCATGTATCCCACGCGCGGGGCGCAATTGTGGGTGATGTGGGGCACGCTCTTCGTGCCAGTGTTCGCGTTCTTGTTCTATCGCCGCACAACCGGCTCCGCGAATTGGAGCGCCGGACTGAAGACATCGTTCGGTCTTCTGTTCGTTTTATTCCTCGCGATGTTCGCTGTTGGGGTGGTCGCTTTGTTTGCCCACCCGGATTTCATCAACCCATTAATAGAGTCGCAGGCTGGCAACATTGGCGGATTTATTGCCGCGAGCATGTCTCGGCGGCTACTATACATCGGAAGTCTCGTCACATTGCTGGCGTTGTTAATTCCCACGCTATCCTACTTGTTCGCCAGTGAACAAGAAGATGTTACGCCCGAAGAAGAACGCCAGCCATCGCATGGCTTCGCATTATTGCTGATCTTCATCGGGCTTTTGTTGATCCTCGGTCCCGAATTTGTATATTTGCTAGACGGTTTTAAATACCGCATCAACACCATTTTTAAATTCTACTTTCAAGCATGGATGGTCCTCTCCCTTGCCGCCGCATACGGGACAGCCGTCCTGCTCAGGAATTTACAAGGCAGGGCAAAAGGGGTATTCTCGGTTGTGTTTGCAGTGGTGTTGATCGTGGGGCTGACCTATCCCGCGCTTGGGTTTGCGAACAGGACGGACAACTTCAAGCCGCCGTTCTTCGGATATAGCCTCGATGATTTCGACCGCGTCAAGGCAGAGAATCCGGATGAGGCCGCGGCGATCGAATGGCTCCGCCTCGCGCCCGACGGGATAGTTGCCGAGGCAGTGGGAGGCGCTTACTCCTCCTACGGGCGGATCGCCAACTACACCGGCTTACCGACCATCCTAGGCTGGGACAATCACGAGGGTCAATGGCGCGAGCGATCCTTACAAGGCAATCGCCATCAGGATATTGAAACGCTCTACACCACGCCGGACGGACTCACCGCGCAAGACATCGTCGCAAAGTACAACATCCGCTATATCTACGTCGGCGGACTCGAACGTAGTACCTATCCGGTAGATGAAGGCAAGTTCCACAGTTTATTCAAGATAGTATTTCAACAGGGAAATGTAACAATCTACGAAGTGCCGTAAAATGAGCGTTACTGCATAGGTTCATGATTACCGATATATGGATTCGCATTGCGTCGCCGCATGAATCAAAATCGCGTTCCTGCCGTCAGAACAGACCTACCGAAAGATTAAATTTATTTCTCTTGATTTTCTTGATATAAGTCGAGCGCGCGCTTTGCGGCATACCAATCGAAGAACTCCTGTTCGTCTCCAAGTTTCCCCATCTCGAATTGCTCCACAAATTTAACCGACGTCAGTTTATGTTTCTTTTCGAACCGTTTGCAGATACCGGCATAATGTTCGAAGCGCTGACGGGCATTCGCGGCGGCGCTATTTAATGCAAAAGATACCGCATCGCGGATATTTCCTTTTTCATAGCGGGATGATTTAGTTCGCACGGAAAGGTTCATAACATACCTCTGATAGAATAAATTGTAGCATAAATCATCCTGCGTTTTTCGCTTTCCCACCTGTCGCTTCATAATCAACTCGTAACAAGGTAAAATTGCCTCCATGAATTCCCCCACCGTCAAACATGAAGGCTGGCTGTACGGGCTGGCTTTTCTTATCGCCATCGCATTCCGCTTCATCGCGCTGGGCGCGTCGCCGCTCACCGACTCGGAAGCGACTCTCGCCTTGCAATCCCTCGCCCTTTCGCGCGGCGAATCTCCCCTGCTCGCGCCGCAATCGGCTTATATTCTTTTCACCGCCGTTTTGTTCGCGATCATGGAAAGCGCGAACTTCCTCGCGCGTTTTCTACCCGCGCTGGCAGGGAGCGCGCTGGTCTTTGTTCCCTATTTGTTCCGCGAAAAGATTCATCCGCGCCCGGCGTTGATCCTCGCCTTCCTCTTCGCCTTCGACCCCGGTCTCGTCGCAATTTCTCGTCAGGCAAACGGGACCATGTTCGCGGTGACGTTCCTGCTCTTCGCGTGGGCGATGTGGGTTCGCAAACAACTCATCCCTGCCGGTATCCTTGCCGGTCTTGCTCTGCTCTCCGGTCCCTCGCTTTGGGCCGGCTTGCTCACCCTCGGAATCACACGCCTCTTCATTCAAAGCATGAAGCCGACCAACACAGAGAATCAACCGCTCCTCGAAAATTCAGAAACACCAATCGAAAATCCCCAATCGTCAATCGTAAATCAAGAATCTCCAATCTCCAGTCTCCAGTCTCAATTCTCTAATCCTCCAATCTCCCAATTACCAATTACCAATCCCCAATTCCTCCTCTCTTTCATCGCCACCCTCCTCCTCTGCGGCACGCTCTTCTTCCTCGCCCCCAACGGATTAAGCGCCGCCATCGCATCTATCCCCGCGTATTTCAGCGGCTGGGTCGCGCAGGCAGGAATCCCGCCGTGGCGCATGATTCTCACCTTCGTGTTCTACGAACCGCTGGGGATTCTCCTTGCCGCGCTTGCCATCATCCGCGCGGCGCGCGCCAACGGAAAACGCGCCAAACGCCTGACGATCTGGCTTGGCACAGCGCTCTTGCTCGCCGTGTTTTATCGACAGCCGGTCACGTTGGCTTGGGTGATCGTTCCATTGCTTGCTCTCGCCGCGCTCGAACTTTCGCGCGTTTTTGAGACGCGCCGCGAAGAATATTCCGAAGTTGGCATCGTAACGCTTGCCATCCTCATCTTGCTGGTCTACATCTCATTCACCATTTCGAACCTGGGATTGAACCCGTTCAGTCAGCCCGCCACCCTGCCCCTCATCGGCACTGTGAACAACCCGCCGCTGGCTGTGTTGATCAGTTCATTCGCCATCCTTCTCGTGTGCATCGCCCTCGTTGCGCTGGGCTGGTCTGCGCGTATTGCCCGGCTGGGCGCAACGATCGCGCTCACCGCCTATGTCAGTTTATACACGCTTGCCACCGCATGGGGCGCCAGCGGGCTACGCTACCCTGACGGATTCGAATTATGGATGACCGACTCGAAACCGGTTCAGGCAGAGTTGCTCCTCGCCAGCGTGAAAGACATCTCAGAATTCAGCCTCGGTCACGATCAGTCTCAACCTGTGCTCGTCGTGGGAATCGATTCACCCGCCCTCGAATGGGTCCTGCGAAACCACTCTGTGAAAGTTGTCTCCGCGCTCGACCCTCAAACCTCCCCTCCGCTTTTCATCACCCCGGTCATGGACAACCCCGGTCTCCCCGCCGCCTACCGAGGACAGGATTTCACGTGGCGCGCACAGCCGCAATGGGAGATCACACAAAGCACAGATTGGATCTCGTGGCTTGTCTTCCGCAAACTGCCCGCCGAAAGCGAGACCATCATCCTATGGGCGCGCGACGATCTCTTCCCCGATGCGCGCTCAAGCGGACAGCCATGACTCCCAGTATCATCGCTATAGACGGACCAGCCGCCTCCGGTAAATCGACGCTGGGGTTGAGGCTCGCCCATGCGCTCGGATATTTATTTTTCGATACCGGCGTGATGTATCGCGCCGTCACGTGGCTCGCGCTGAATCGTGGAATGAATGTCAACGAGGAGCATGCGGTCGCCACACTGGCAGAGACAACTCCAATCGATGTGGCGCCAGCCTCCGCGTCGGATGGACGCGCGTGCGATGTCATCGTAGAGGGAAAAGACATCACGTGGGAAACTCGCGCGCGGGAGGTGGAGGCGCATGTGTCGATCGTTGCCGCATATCCCGGCGTGCGGCGCGCGCTCTCCGCGCAACAGCGCCGTATCGGCTTACGCGGAAAGATCGTGATGGTGGGACGCGATATCGGCACGGTGGTTCTGCCTGAAGCGGATTTGAAAATCTATCTCGATGCCACCGCCCAACAACGCGCCACGAGGCGCTATCATGAAATACTTTTGCGCGGCGGCGCGGCGGAGTATGAGGAAATTCTCGCAAAAGTGATCGAGCGCGACCGCATTGATTCCACGCGCGATGTTGCCCCGCTGAGAGCCGCCGACGATGCCGTGACCATCGATTCGGATTCGATGGATGCGGACGAAGTGTTTGAAAAAGTATTGGCTCTGTGCAAGTGAGAAAGCGTTTCGCCAACGCACCTTACACAAGGTCGCTACGGCTCAAGCGACCTCTTGCAAAAGTTTCAAATCATTAACCGCGGAGATACTGAGCGGCAGAGTTTTTCACTCTTTTTCTCTCAGTGTTTCCGCGGTTCAAAAAAGAACCCCAACGCCTTGATCCATTACTTATGCAATTAGCATTACAACGCAAAGTCGGGAACGACGCTATATCTTACACCCCCAACCATCCACGAATCCTTCGACACGGCTTCGCCAGTCAGGATAAGTTTTTCACGAAGAAACGAATTTGCGCCGTCCATTCGAGAATTCGTAGCTTTTATTCGTGGACGGTTTGCCAGCGTAACAATCAACCTTGCGTTGTAATATGAGAATAGAACTAAACGAAACAACTATTCTCAGTACTTCACGAAAGCGCGTATTTGGCGGTCTCTACCGCCAGGTTTGCGCTAGAGAGCGCAACCTACGCGGGATTTCTCGTGATCTACTGATTCTCCTACCTACCTGACAGTTTTAAAACGGGACGCAGATTAACGCTGATCCTGATCGATTTTTCAGAGTGGCTTGCAAAAAGAATCTGCGTCCAAAAAACCAAACTGTCAGGCGGCTAGCGATTCTCTTCTTACGGTTGCATCACCACAAAATTGTCGAACAACACATCCACGCCGGGTTGGGCGAAAGAGCCAGCCAGCACGCCTACGTCGCCGGTGGCGAGTTCGGCATCGCTTGCGCCGGCGATCAATTGATAATTGACGAAGAAGACAAGCGAGTCGCCGATACAATCGGCGCGGAGGTGGTTGACGGTATCTGCCTGGATCATTTCAGAGGCTTGCATTTCATTTTGCCCGAGTAAAGTGATTCGTCCTCCGACGAACTTGCCGATAGTGTAAAAACCATCGTTCGAAATGATGAAGAAATAATAATTGCCGTTTTGGTAGCGGCACATCAAGCCGGCGCGATTTTCGGCTGGACCGCTGAGTTTGGTCACATCCGCCTCAATGCGGGCGTCGCGCAAATTCAATTCAGGGGTCGACCAGAAATTGAGTTGCGGCTGACGGATCAACATACGATACCCGCCCGCATCGTAATCCAGAATGCCGCCATCGTTGGCAAGGCGATCCCATCCGCTGGCATTGGATTCGAATTCATCCTGAAACAACATGGTTCCCGAAGGTTGGGCGGGCGCGGTGGCGGTCGGCGAGGGAGCGCACGCTGCCAAGAAAACAAAGAACAATAAAAGAGGGGCGATGTTTTTCACGATTGGGATTGTATCATGGCGGCTTATGGGAAAAATTGCCGCAAGTAGGCTCCCGCTTCTTCGCTCCCCAGGTTGCGGGCAAGGGTCAATTCCTCGAAGGCGCGGGCGCGATCATTCGTTTGCAGATAGACCATGCCCAAATGTAAATGCGCCGATGCGTTTTGCGCGTCCAACTCGAGGGCGGTCAGCAGGTGACGCTCGGCAATTTTAAAATCCTCATTGAGATACCACAGCCAACCCAGCGTGTCCTCCGACGCGGAACTTTTCGGGTCGAGCGCCACAGCGCGTTGCGCGGCAGGTATGCCGATATCGTTCAAGTGAATTCCAAGCCGCCCGCAAAATTCCGCGAGTGTTCGCCAGGCGCTGGCATCCTCAGGCGCGAGGTTGGTTGCATATTGATAGGTTTCCAGCGCGCGGATCAAATCGCCGTTGAGCGCGTACGCGTTACCCAGTGAAAAATAGCGCGCGGGGTTTGCCGCATCGAGTAACGCGGCGGCTTGATGTTCGACGAGCGCTTGCGAATAATTTCCGACGCGCTCGAAGTACAACCCGCGCAATCCGCGGACAACCGCAGAGTTGGGATTCAACTGGAGCGCGCGATTCAACCCCTCGCTTCCCTCCGCGCCTGTGTGCTGGTTCGCCTCCCCCAACCACGCCCACGCCTCAGCGTTTGATTCGTCCGCTTGCACAGCGGATTCAAATGCGGCGCGCGCCAACTGCCATTCATTCACCAACCCCAGCCCGGCGCCGAGGATGACAAATTGTTGTGAAGGCGAATCGTTGAGCGACGCCAAACTCAGCGCGGAGCGGAGAGTCTCCGCTGGCGGATCAAATTGAGGGTCCAGTTGAGAAGCGGCGAGGAGTTCCGTCCACGCGGAGGATGAGCCGGTCAACGTCAACAGAAGCCCGAGGCGGTAATGCGCTGTGGCGTCGTCGGGGTAGCGTTCGAGATGGGCTTGAAAATAATCTGCCGCAAGAGAAAATTCTCCCCGCTCTTGCATGGCATACGCCAGCCGTTGATACAGCCCGGGCAAAAATTCAGCCTGTTCGAGTCCTTGTTCCCAGATTTCAATGGCGCGTTCCGGATTGCCGTTCAAAAAATTGACATCGCCCCACGCCGCCCAGCCTGCCGGGGTGAGGGCGTTTTTTTCGCGGGCGATGAGATACATGGCATCGGCTCGCTCAAAATCGCGTTCGTGAAAATAGGCATGCCCGGCGAGTTCGTACAAATCAGCCCGCCAGGGTAGCCGTTGCGCCGCGCGCAAATAATGCCCCGCCATTTCAAGGTAAGACTGCGCCTCAGCCGCCTTGCGAATTTCCGAATACCCATCTACAAAGATTGGGACGAGGATTGCAATGAGAATTAAGAGAAGCACGACGCCGATACGCGGAATTGTCCGGGACATGCGTGGAATTATAGCCCGTGAAATTCAACGACGTTAACGTTCCTGTAACTCTGGCGACTGCGCCAGAAACCGTCAAGTGGAATATAATCGTCCCTGTCATGTTCGACCTATTTGGAAACACATTCGATTTTTTCACCACACCCAGCGGAAGTTTGATCTATCACCTCGTGCTGTTGTTCTCGGTGATTTGGGCGTTGGCTTCGGCGTATTTGCTTTGGAAGTCGAGCGAATTTCCGCAGGCGCGGCGCACCATGTTTGGGCTTACCTTGCTGTTCATCGCCCGCATTGCCCTTTTTGCGGTGACGCTGGCAGGCAACGGCGGGTTGGTTAATTTTTCAGTTGTGCTCCCCCCGTTGGATCGAGCGATTACGCTCTTTTCATTAGTATGGGTGATCTGGCTGTGGAATTTTCCCGAGCCAAGCCGCGCCGCCGACGCGATCACCGGGCTGGCAAGCGTTCTCATCATTGCCGGGCTTGGGCTTAGCCTCGTTGCGTACGCGCAGGATTTCACCCGGCCTGAATATAACCTCACCATCAATGACGGTATCTGGCAGTTGGCAAGCATTGCCACCGGCTCATTTGGTTTATTGCTGTTAGCCATTCGCCGCCCGAATGGCGCAATCTATGGGCTGGCGTTTTTGATCCTTGCCATTGCAGGACACGTTATGTATGTCGTTTTGGGGCGTTTTGAAGGCAATTTTCCCGGCGCGGCGAGGCTGATGTACATTGCGGCGTTCCCTTTATTAACCACCCTGCCGCAAAGGTTTCCCGCTCCCTCCAAAGGACCGATCTCCATTAAACTGCATGCGCCGGTAGACGAGCGCCGCCGTTACAGTACCGACCCGAAAACTTTCCACGCTTTGCTTGCTCTGGCGGGCGAATCAAGCGTAGACAAGTTAAGTCAAGCCATTACCCGCGCCATCGCGCAGACCATGCTTGCCGACTTGTGTTTTTTAATCTACCTTACCGATAACAAGAATCAGATTCAGGTTGCCAGCGGGTACGATCTCATCCGCGAAGAAAACCTCGATGGCGGAAGCCTGAACAAAAGCATGATCCCCATGCTCACCAACGCCCTGCAACGCGGACGCCCGTTGCGGTTGCCGTCCTCCAGCACGTCGGCGGATATCAAGGGGCTGAGCGACCTGCTTGGGCTGGCAAGCCCGGGTCACATTTTGAGCGTGCCCATCGTCACGCCGGAGAAAGATTCGCTCGGCGGCGTGCTTCTGCTTTCGCCATATTCCAACCGCCTGTGGAGTGCGGAAGACCAGGCATTCCTTTCCAACATCGCAGTCGCGCTCGTTCCGATCATCCAGCGTGGAAACAAGATGAACTCGCTCGAACAAAAAGGCGAGCAGACGCGGCAGGCGCTCGATGTGGCGCAGGATCGTATTACTGAACTCGAACGCCGCAATGAAGACCTGCTCAAACAAATGGACGCGGTGCGCGCCGATGCCGCGCAGGGATTATCGCAAGCTGAAGACCTGGCGGCGCTCACTCAAATGCAGGAAGATTCGCAGAAAGCCATCGAACGCCTCAAACAGGACAATGAAGCGTTACGCTCCGGCAAGGGACATGCGGGCGCTTCACAACAAGTGGAAAGCGAGTTGCGCCTGACGCTGGAAGAAATTGCCCGCCTGCAAAACCAGCTGGCGGGAGCGAACATGCGCGTGGCAGAACTCGAAATGGGTCCACCCACCGCGCGGCCCGGCGAGCAGGCTGAAGTGGTCGCGTCCATTTCACAGGAACTGCGCCAGCCCATGTCATCTATTGTAGGGTACACCGATCTATTGTTAGGTGAATCGGTGGGTATCCTCGGCGCGTTACAGCGAAAATTTGTCGAGCGTATCAGATCCTCCACCGAGCGCATCGGCAATCTCGTAGACGATCTCATCCAGGTGACCACGCTCGAAACCGGGCTACATGAACTCAATCCCGAAGCCGTAGACTTGAACCTCATCGTCGATAATGCCATGTCGTACACCAGCAGTCAGGTAAGAGAGAAAAACATCTCCCTGCATCTCGACCTGCCGAAAAACATGGCGCCCATCCATGCCGACCGCGAAGCCCTGCAACAGATCGTCATCCACCTCCTGCAAAATGCCGGCTCTGCCTCCCCGGTGGAAGGCTCCATCCACCTGCGCGTGCAGACAAAATCGGAAGGCGCAGACGAATACGTTTTGATCCAAGTCAAAGATTCCGGGGGCGGCATCCCGCCTGAGGATCTCTCGCGCGTGTTCACGCGTTTATATCGCGCCGACAATGTTTTGATTCAAGGCGTCGGCGATACCGGCGTAGGGCTTTCGATCGCCAAGACCCTCACCGAAGCACAGCGCGGGCGCATTTGGGTCGAGACCGACACCGGCATCGGCTCGACGTTCAGCGTGCTTTTGCCCATTGCTAAAAACATCCTGTCGCGTGTGCCGGAGATTTGATCCATGCAAGCCTTGCGTCAGTTAGGGGGAGGTGTCATCATCGCCATTGTTTCGATTGTTCTGGTTATCGGGGGAGTTTCGCTTGCCATTGCCGAATCCGCTTCGCCGCCCACACAGCCGATTCCCGTCTTTATATCACCCACCTCGCCAGCGACTCTTTTTACCCCAACTTTGCTTCTGCTTCCCACCTCGTCTGAAACATCGACCAGCACGCCCGCAAATACAGAAACTCCGCCGGCAACAGTTACGTTCATTTTGCCATCAGCTACCACTTGCCCTCCGCCGCCAAGCGGCTGGACACCCATTGTCGTCTCTTTTGCCGATACCATTTATACCCTCGCGCAAAAATACGCCACCACCGAAGACGCATTGAAAAACGCCAACTGTCTTGCCTCGGTGAATTTACAACTTGGAACAACACTCTACGTTCCGCCAGTGGTGTCGACTGCCGCCGTTGTCACATGCAGTCCGCCATTTGGCTGGGTGAAGAGACACGTAGTCCAACCCGGCGAAAATTTATACCGCATCGCCCTCGCGTACGGGCTGACCTACCCGCAGTTACAACAGGGCAATTGCATGGGCGCTTCAATTACTATTTATGTTGGGCAATTGTTATGGGTTCCCAACATCCCCACACTCACCCCGCTCCCCGGCGCAACAGCCACCATTCGTATCTCAACCTCCACCGCCTCGCCAACCCCGACTCAAACCTTCATTATCACCGCCACCCAAATGCCAACCCTCACCGCCACATTCATGCCAACGGCGTCGCCACAACCGACAATCACAAACACCGCGCCACCCGCACCCACAGCCACGCCATCCCTCACACCGTTTCCCTCATTGTCGCCCTCGCCATGAACTTCAACCGACAGATCGTTCTTGCGGCATTACTGCTCGCCGGGTGCGGCACAACCGCATCACCATCCCCAACCCAACCCTCGTCGTTTTTTGATTTGGTGACCCCCGCGCCGAATCCATCCGCAACTCCGACTCCCTTCCAGCCATTGCCCCTCGGCGCGACAAGTTTTTTCATCCCTGCGAACGACCCGCTTCTTCTCACCAGTGCGGCTGATTCAGCCATTGCCACATCGTCCCTCCCCCCGGAGACTCCCACCCTGCTCCCTACCATTGACGCGGTCGTGTTAAACAACACCATTGCGCCACAGCCAACCTTCGACAGCCAGATCTTCAACAATGGGCAGGATACGATCAATTTTTTGCTCATTGGCTCAGACCGACGTTCTGCCACCGGTTCGACGCGCACCGACACCATGGTCATTGCAATCCTCCACCCCAACGAAGGACAGGTCGCGCTTATTTCCATTCCCCGTGATCTGTGGGTATCCATTCCCGGTTTTGAAAATAACCGCATCAACACCGCATATCAGGTCGGGAAGTCCACCGACTACCCCGGCGGCGGACCCGGCTTGCTCAAAGAAACCATTCAATACAACCTCGGTATCCGCATCGATCATACCGCCTTCGTAGATTTCAACGGCTTTTCCGATATCGTCAATACCCTGGGCGGCGTGGACGTGCCCGTCTCGTGCGCCTACACCGATTGGCGGCTGATCGACCCAAGTTATGACCCTGAAAACGAAAACAACTGGTATTTGCACACCGCCGAACCCGGCGTCATTCACATGGATGGTGATCTTGCCCTGTGGTATGCCCGCTCGCGCCAAAAATCGAATGATTTCGACCGCGGGCGCAGGCAACAGGAAGTGTTGCGCGCATTGTTCACCCAGGCATTGCAAGCCGGGACGTTGACCCGCATCCCCGAACTATATGAAAACCTGAAAGATTCAGTGGAGACCGATCTAGGCTTGGGAGACCTCCTCCAACTCTCGGTCTACACCCCCAAGATGACAAACGCGGATATCCGCAGTTATTACATCCGCCCGCCCTACGTCAGCTCATGGATCACCGACGGAGGCGCATACGTGTTATTACCGGATAAAGACCTGCTTCCGCAATTGATCACCGAAGCGCTCTCCCCGCCGGTGAAGGTCGCAGAGAGGCAGGCAGTCACAATCGAGGTGATGAACGGCACGTCCATCACCGGTTATGAAACGCTCGCGGCGACGCGCCTCAATTACGCCGGCTACGAAACCCGCGTCATCCCCTCCGACCGGCAGGATTACGGCTCATCGGTCTTGATCGATAAGACCATCGTGCAGGATACCGCGTTCAGCGCCCCGATCCTCAGCGTGATGGGACTGCCGCCGAACAGCCTGATCTCCGGCGCAGACCCAAACAGCGCCTCAAACTTCCTTTTAATTTTAGGATCCGATTACGAACCGTGCTTCAAGCCTGAAAGTTTGGGGCAGTGATTTTGGGAGGCGGGGGAAAGGTTCCGGGAGGCGTTCATCGACACAGGCTCGCCAGCCCATCAGGTATACTGTCAAACAATTCATTTCAAGAGGAGAATCACCATGACCGACAAAACAGCCATACTCCCTGAAGGCGCAAACCCCATGGGACCTTATTCGCCGGGAATCGTCAGCGGTGGGTTCTTGTTCGTTTCCGGGCAGGTGGGGCGCGGACCCGACGGAGCCATCGGCTCAACCATCGAAGAGCAAACTCGCTACACGCTGGAGAATATGCGAGGCATCTTACACGCCGCCGGTTGCGATTTCAAAGATGTTGTGAAGGCGAACGTTTACATCACCAAGCCGGAATACTTTGCAGTATTCAACCCGATCTACATGGAATATTTCCCCGAGCCGCGCCCCGCGCGCGCCACCGTGATCGCCGCGCTGGTGGATGAAAAATTTCTGATCGAGATCGAAGCCATCGCAAAGTTGCCGTAAAGCGGTTTTTGTATTATTCAGAGTAACAATACCTTCGCCAAAAATAGGTGAAAGAAGCAGGGCTTTTCGGGTAAAGTTGTGTCTCTCACAACCCAACCTACACGGAAAAGCCCATGCCCGAGAT
>JAJTXU010000046.1 GCA_021462845.1 Anaerolineales bacterium | reverse complement strand
CGTAGCGGAACGGCGTGCCGTGACTGTATTTCACTTCTTCGAATTCGGATTCCCACGTATCAATGTGCGCGTCAATGTGAACGAGCGAGACGGGTCCGTATTTTTTGGCGTGCGCGCGCAAGAGGGGGAGCGCGATCGAATGGTCGCCGCCGAGCGTGACGAGCGTCGCGCCCGCGTTGATCACTTCGCTGGCTGTGTTCGTGATGGCGGTCATCGTGTGTTCGATGGAAGTTGGGACGACGGACACATCACCGTAATCAACAACATTTAATTTTTTCAACGGGCTGACATTGAGCGTCGAGTTATGCCCCCAGATCATCAACGACGCCTCGCGGATCTTTCGCGGACCGAATCGCGTCCCCGTGCGATACGATGTCCCGCTGTCGAACGGAACGCCCATCATGGCGACATCCACGCCTTTCAACTCGCGCGTCACAGGCAGGCGCATGAACGATGGGATGCCCATGAAGGGTTGCAATCCAGCGCCGAATGCGGGGTTATCGTTCATCAGCCCTCCAATCTATTAAACACAAAGGACACCAAGTACACAAAGGAAATTCTTTCTTCTTTCATCTTTCCTTCGCGAACTTTGCGCTCTTAGCGGTTGGGAAATTACTCATCCTCATCCATACCCGAAGCCGCGAGCCGATCCGCCTCATCGCGCGTTGACAGTTCCTCGATGAACCCGTCAATCGAGCCGTCCATCACAGCAGGCAAATTGTAATTAGAGAATCCAATTCGATGATCCGTGACGCGGTTCTGCGGATAATTGTACGTGCGGATCTTCTCCGAACGGTCGCCGCTTCCCACTTGCGAGCGGCGGTCTGACTCAATTTCAGCGCGACGTTTCTCTTCGGCGAGTTCATATAATCGCGCGCGCAAGATGCTCAACGCGCGTAATTTGTTTTGCAACTGCGAGCGTTCGTCCTGACACGTGACGACGATGCCCGTCGGTTTGTGAGTCAACCTCACGGCGGTCGAGTTTTTCTGCACGTTCTGTCCGCCCGCGCCCGACGAGCGATACACCTCGATCTCGATATCCGATTCGGGGATGTCAATTTCCACTTCATCCACTTCCGCCATCACCGCCACCGTCGCAGTGGATGTGTGAATTCGTCCCTGCGCCTCGGTCGCTGGCACACGCTGAACGCGATGCACGCCCGACTCGTATTTCAACTTCGAGTACGCGCCTTTGCCTTTGATCTCGAAGATCACTTCCTTGAATCCGCCCACGCCGATCGCATTCTCCGACATGATCTCATTCTTCCAACGTTTGCCGTCCGCATAACGCGTGTACATGCGGAACAAATCCGCCGCGAAGATGGCGGCTTCATCGCCGCCCGCGCCCGCGCGAATTTCGACGATCACGTTTTTATCGTCGCGCGGGTCTTTCGGCACAAGCATCGCTTTGATCTCTTTTTCAAGGACTTCGATCTTCGGAGTCAACTCGGCAATGTCCGACTCTGCCAACGCGACCAACTCCGCGTCTTTTTCGGACTCGAGGATCGTCTCCGCCTCCTCCAAACTTTTCGCCGCCTGACGATACTCGCGCGCCTTCTCGACGATGGGTTCCAGATCCACGCGCTCTTTATTTAACTCCGCCGCGCGTTGATAATTTGTGCCTACTTCAAGCAGTTCATTTCCAATTTGAGCGTATCGGTCTTCGATACCTTTGAGTTTATCGAGCATATCATCCTTGGGTGGAGCGGATCGTGCGCGCTCCGCAATCAAAATAATACGCGGCAAAACCTGCCGCGACAATAGAGTGATTCAAACGTCGAACCGTCGTTACTGCGGAACGATAAATGCGGAGAGCAACATGGAGAGTATCAAAATGATCGTCAGGATCGCGAAAACGACCTGTAACATCTTGCGGGATTTTTCCTGTCGGTTATTGCGTTTCTTTTCAGCCATCATTCACTCGCAGATCTAGATTTTTATAAAATGCGCGCGCCATTGCCTTCTCAAGTTCTTCAAGCGTTACAGGCTTAAGCGCAAAGGCGTCCGCGCCCAGTTCCATCGCTTTGTCAATTGTATCGTCGTCCGCCTCGGAGGAAAGCATCACGATGGGGAGTTTTGCCGTATCGGGTCGACGCCGCAGGAATTCGAGCATGTCCAACCCGGAGACTTCCGGCATGTTCACATCCAGGATGATCAGGTCGGGCTTTTTACCCGAAACGATCAACTGCGCCGCGCCTCGCGCGTTGTTGAACACAGTCACCTTGCAATCGAGCACTTCCAACATCAGCCCGATCGCGCGACTCATCTCGTCGTCGTCATCTACAACCCAGATTTCTCTCATTCCAAATGCGCCTTTACCGATTGCGCCGCGCTTTCCGGCACAATACTACGAAGTTCCTCCAGCGAAGCGGCTCTAATCTTATCCACAGAACCGAAATGTTTCAAGAGGGATTTACGACGAGTCGGACCGATGCCGGGGATTGAATCCAGGATCGAAGCCATGCCGAGCTTCTGCCGTTTCTTACGATGAGCGGTGATCCCGTATCGATGCGCCTCATCTCGAATGCGTTGAACCAGATACAAGGCTTGTGAATGACGCGGCAACATCATCGAATCCGATTTATGCGGGAAGAAAATTTCCTCCTGTTGCTTCGCCAAACCCACGATTGGGATTTTCTCCGTCAGTTCATACTTCTCGAGGACTTCAACCGCGCGCCCAAGTTGACCCTTGCCGCCGTCGATGATAACGAGGTCTGGCAGGAGGGAGAACGACGCGTCCTTCTTCGCCCCAACTTGCTCCGCCGTTTCCCGGGCCGATTGCCACCTGCGGAAGCGCCTCGTCAGCATTTCCTCCATGGAGGCGAAATCGTCCGGCGCGCCGACCACCGATTCGATGTTGAACTTGCGATACAGTTTTTTGTCCGGCACGCCTTGAGTAAATACAACCATCGCCCCTACGATCGCCGTCCCTTGCGTGTTGGAAATATCATAGCATTCGATACGGTTCGGCGGTTCTTTCAGCCGCAGGGCTTGTTGCAGTTCGGCGAGGGCTTGCTCTTGTTTGTGGGCATCTGCCTGCCATTGCGCGCGCAGGGCGGTCAGCGTGTCGGTGGCGTTTTCAGCCGCCATCTTCACCAACTCGCCAGACTGCCCCTCCTTCGGAACAATAAATTCAACTTTTGCGCCGCCTCGCTTCGACCTCAACCATTCCCCGATGATCTTCGCTTCTTCAATCTCTTGCGGCAACATTACTTGTTGCGGAATATTGGCGGCTTCAGTGTAAAACTGGGTGACGAATTGCTCCATGATCTGCGCGTCGGCTGAATCTTCCGTCCCTTCGAGAATGAAATACTCCCGCCCGATCAACTTGCCGCTGCGGATAAAGAAAACCTGCACACAGGCTTCGCCGTCACTGCGCGCCATGGCGAGAACGTCCGAATCTTTATAATCTGTTGCAAAGACGATCTTCTGTCGTTCGATGATGGATTGGATCGCCTTGAGTTGGTCGCGGACCGCCGCCGCTTTTTCGTAGCGCATCTCTGCCGCCGCTTTTTCCATTTCTGCCTGCAAGCGCGCGACGATGCCTTCGCTGTGTCCGCTGAGAAAATCCATCAGGTCAGAGATCATTTGCCGGTACGATGCCTGGGATGCGGCGCCGATACACGGGGCGATACACAGTTTGATGTCGTAGTATAGACACGCGCGTTTATCCTGCCCTGTGATCTCGCGATCGCACGTCAGGTATGGGAAGATTTTCCGCAGGGTATCCAGCGTTTGGTACACCGCCCATGCCGAGGTATAAGGACCGAAATAGCGCGAGCCGTCTTCTATCATTTGCCGCGTCACAGTGACCTTGGGATATGGTTCCGCCCAATGGACCTTGATGTACGGGTAGCGTTTGTCATCCTTGAGGCGAATGTTATAGCGAGGGCGGTGCTTCTTAATGAGGTTCATCTCGAGGATGAGCGCCTCAAGTTCGGAGCCAACGACGATCCATTCAATGTCGGCAATATCACGGACTAGCCGGCGCGTTTTTGCATCGTGACCCGCATCCGCGTGAAAATATGAGCGCGCGCGGTTTTTGAGATTGATCGCCTTGCCGACGTAGATGATCGTCCCATCCGCGTTTTTCATCAAGTAGCAGCCGGGTTTTGCAGGCAGGGTGTCGAGAATGCCCCGCAATTTTTCTGAAATATTCATCGATGTATTTTACTTCATCCACTGCCTGTTCATTACATGACATGGGAGTTTTGGTGGTTGTAAGCGACCCAATTCTATGCAGTAATCGACTAAATCTTACCCCACGGAGGAACCTATGAACGATCAATCGAATACACCCATATCACCTGCGCCCGTTGACGGGGGCAACCAACGCATTATGGCAATCGCGTCACTGGTTCTCGGAGTGATCAACCTGTGCGCCTGGTTTTTACCGATCTGTGGCGTGCCTTTGGGTATCGCCGGCGTTGTGCTCGGATATCTAGGGATGAAAGATGTCTCGCAAAGGAATCTGGCAAACGCGGGCATGGTTTTGTCGGGCATAGGCATCCTGAACTTTTAGGGCAGTGAGTGTCAGTGGATCACGAGAAATCCCGCGTAGGTTGCGCTCTCTAGCGCAAACCTGGCGGTAGAGACCGCCAAATACGCGCTTTCGTGAAGTACTGAGTATAGATGCAATAAAAAGTCTCCCGTTTTGGGAGACTTTTTACTTTCCACTCGGTGGAACGCGATTGGGACCGATGAAGATCGGCATTTCCACGAGATTCCATCCGTATTCGTACGCCAGAGTGACCCCGCATTCTCCCTCCACTGGCTCAACTAATCCGTTTTGGTTAACATCAAAGCCCTGCAATAAATAATTTCCCAGGCTAGACATTTTGTTGATAATCGGTTCCATCTCCGGACCGAACGGTGTTTTAGTCAGCTGAAGGGCAAGCGGCAATAACTGATTGGTCCACCCTTCCATGTTTTGGATGCAGACCTGAATGTTTTCGCTGTAAATCCTCATGTTCGGCGTTGAATCTTCCGCATCCCCAACATCTTTCGCGCCAAGCGCGGCAAGTTGCAGATAACCGAGGCGGTCTCCATTTGGCAGACTTCCGAACCCATCGCCGTCGTTGCTGGTAAGAACGCCATCATTGTTATAGTCTTGATATTGATCGCTTTGATCTCCCACAATCAAATTGATCACATCCTCTGTGCGTAAACGCGCGGTTGCCTCGTCTTCGTTTTGATACGCTTCTACTAAGCCGACAAACTCAGGGGTGATCGGGTCGCCGTTGATCGCGCCTGTAATATAACTTCCGCTATAATAATACAACCCTTGCATGGGGGCGTATTGGTCGGGGGTATTCGAATGGGATGCCAGCAGGTTGCGCGCGGCGTCAAGCGCCTCTACCGGGAATATCGATGAATACACAATATCTGCTGATGGTTTTAATGCAATACCGTTGCTCGGTTCAACAGTCACCAATATTTCATCATAAAGCGCCAACAAGTTTTGCCTGTTGGGATCGGTAAATTCGAGTTGACCGATGCTCGATGTGTTAAAACGGATGGACCCGAGGTTTCGCACTGTCCCGTTTACGTTGTTCCGGAGCCAGGCTTCATACCGCGTTCCGGCAGCGGGCGGCTTGGCGCTATTAAAGACAAGCGTCACTCGATCCATCGCGCCGTTGAAATCGGTGAAACGCATCCGGCCAACGGGGATATCCAGATCTACCGGCTCTGGGGTGGGTGTGACGGGCGCGGCGGGAGGGTTGATGAACTGAAACAAGGCGAAAGCCAGTCCGGCGGCTATGATAATCTCGGCGCCGATGCGAAGCCAGCGTACGAGCGGACGCTCCGCCGGCGCCTGCTTTTTCTTCTTTGCCTCAGCCGCCAATTGACGCGCCATCTGCGCGATGTGGATCGTCCCCGGGGAGACCGTCTGCCCATTGAACACAGCCAGAAATTCCTGGGCAAATTCCCCCGCGCTTTCGTACCGCATAGACGGGTCTTTCGCCAGCGCACGATCGAGGATAACCTGCAAATCGGATGAGATCCCTTCGATGACCGGGGGCGGCTCGTTAATATGTTTCATCAACATGCCGAACGTGGTATCGGACTGGAACGGCACCGCGCCAGCCAGCATTTCGTACAGCATGATGCCGAGCGAGTAGATATCTGTGCGCTTGTCCACCTTATCGCCGCGCGATTGTTCCGGGCTCATGTATGCGGGCGTGCCCGAAACGGAGCCGGTGGTGGTATGCGAGGTCGAGTCGAGGAGGCGGACCAGGCCGAAATCGGTGAGAACCGGTTCTACGTCGATGGGCAGGGTATCGTTGATCTCAACCGAATTCTCTTGCGAACGGAGCAGAACATTGGCGGGCTTGATGTCGCGATGGATGATCCCCTTCGCGTGAGCGTAATCGAGCGCGGAGGCGACTGCTTTCAGAATTTTTGCAACGATGCCGATGGGGATGCGCTTCTTTTGTTCGTGCAGGGCTTTCATGTACGCGGCAAGAGAAGGACCCGGCACATACTCCATGACGATGCATGGGGTTTCGTCTTCCAACTTATAATCCAGCAATTGAACGATATTAGCGTGCTTTAATTCCCCAACCACTTCGGCTTCGCGCTGGAAGCGGCTGAGTTGCTCCGAATCTCGTTCTAACAAGCCTCGCATCACTTTGATGGCTACCACCCCATACGACTTGTGAGTGCCTTTGTATACTTCCGCCATCCCCCCGCGGGCTACGAGATGATCAATATGGACATTACCGAGCGTTTTGCCAGCCCAATCAGCCATGCGCAAAATTATAACCTAGAACGAGCGCGCCTCCTGTATAATGGCACGACTTTATCATTCTGATGCAATGGCTCATGATTGAAACCCTCCCCGAAGAACACATAGGCAAACTTCTGCGCGAGCGCGGGCTGACTCTTGCTCTCGCCGAATCTTGCACGGGCGGCTTGGTAAGCGACCGCGTCACGAACATCCCCGGCTCATCGGAGTATTTTCGCGGCGGGGTGGTTGTGTATGCCTACGAAGCGAAGGTGTCCATCCTGCATGTTTCATGGGATACTCTCAACAAGTTTGGCGCGGTCAGCGAGCAGACAGTGCTGGAGATGGCGCGCGGCGCGCGATCGGTTCTCAACGCGGATATCGCCGTTTCGATCTCAGGGATAGCGGGTCCAGGCGGTGGGACAGAATCCAAGCCTGTGGGCGCGGTCTGGCTGGCGCTCGTCGCTCCACAAGGCCAGTGGACGCGCTCTCGGCATTTTTCGGGAAACCGGCAACAAATAAAAGCCGCATCGGCTGACGCGGCTTTGCAATTTGTGTTGGATTATTTGAGGGGGGAAATGTAGGACAAGATTAATCTTGTCTTACGTTTGCGCGAACGTATCGATCAACAACTTGAAATTCCCGCCAACGGGGTAAAGGATCGGGCAGGTGCATCCGCGCTTCTTATATTCCTCTACTTTGGCTTTTGCTTCCGAGGGCGTGCCGGAGGCGGTGATGCGATGCACAAGTTCGTCTGGCACGAGATGCTTGGCTTTGTTGATCTGTTCCTTGGTGGCGGGCCACCCTAAAATAGACTGGATGTTGGCGATCACATCCTGCGAAACCTGCGAAGCCTTTGCGATATGTGGCTGTTGGGCGAGGTATTGGCAAAGTAGTTCCTTGGTGTACTCGATGGCTTTATCGTGATCTTCATCCACCGAACAAACCACCAGTTGCGGACGATCGAACGCCTCCATGTTGCGCCCGGATTTCTTCAAGCCTTTTTCCAGTTGCTCCATCGCCTTATCGTTGTATTCTGGCGGAACGCAATAATTCAACACGGCTCCGTCCGCAATTTCGCCGGTTAACTCCATCATCACATCGCCCGTCGCGCCGATCATGATCGGAATATTGCGCGGCTCGCGGCGGCCATGCACTACGTCCAACTCGATCCCATCCACGTGATGAAATTCTCCGTGAAAGGTGACCCGCTCCATGTTAAGCAAGCGGCGGAGCACTTCCACGGTCTCGCGCATGGCAAGGAGGGGCTTCCTGCGCTCGATACCCACGTTCTTCGCTAGCGGGTCCCACCACGCGCCGATACCGCAAATGATCCGGTTTGGCGCGAGATCGTCGAGGGTGAGCAGGGTGGCGGCAAGCAAGCCGATGTTGCGCGTCCAATTATTGATCACGCCAGAGCCGACCTTGAGCTTGCTCGTCACAGCGGCATAGGCCGCCATCGGAACTATTGCGTCGCGCACCAGCCGCGATTCTGCCTGCCAGACGGCTTCAAACCCTTTCTCCTCCGCATAGCGGACATAATCCAACCCATCGCGCAAATCATGCGAATCCTGCAAATACAATGCAACCCGTTCAGTCATGGCAGTCTCCTCAGAATTAGAAAGTGATCGAACTTTCGAGATTTTTTACCAGTTCAAAGTCTTCAGGCTCATCAAGATCGAGTCCCAGCGAAGGGAGTTCCACTATTTCGAGGCGAGCGCCAGCCTGTTTCACTCGCTCGCAATGCCGCTGGAAGGAATTCTCACCGAAATCATACTCGATCAGTCCCGCCGGGGCAATCACGAGCGCGTTGGTTCCCTTGCCATGGCGGTCCGGCGCAATCACCACTACCGGCGGCTTTACCGCCCGGTCGAGCAAGGTTTGAATGTCTTCGCGGGTCACAAGCGGGAGGTCCGCCGGTAGGATCAACACACCTTGGGTGGCATACACCTGCGCCACAACCGTTGCCCGCTTCAAGGCAGTATTCAGATGCGGGGCGCCGTCTTCTTGCACAGTGCGGGCGCCGTGCTCTCGGGCGATTGCCAGCGCGTTTGGGTCGCGGCTGACCACGAGCACCTCGTCCACGCCGGAAACGCCAGACAGTGTCTCAAGCGAGTGTTGTAGTAAAGCTCGATTTAATTCAGTTCGTTCATTTTCATTCAACGTGCCCGCTAAACGTGATTTGCCGCGCCGTAACGGTTTTACAGGGACGATTGCCCAGAGTGTCATGAGTCACTTCCAATAAACTGGAGTATGGCTTCTGCCAATTGTCTTCTGTCTCCATGACTTTTCATCAGCGTATTCGTTACAAGAGTCCGCATATTCAAACCCCTTACGCTTTCCGTTAGTTGCGAATCGACGGTATCCATGACGAAATGCGTTATCACTCCTTGGTAATGATTTGCCACCGCCAGCGCCGATGGCTCGATTCCCAGCTCGCGATACATCTTCGCGGCAGGTCCCTTCACCGTTTCCCCTCCAATGATGGGGGAGATGGCGACTGACCTCACCCCTAGCCCCTCTCCTGAAAAGAGAGGGGAAAATACCGCAAGAATCGGATCCACACTCACCCACGGATTCGACGGGCAGATGACGATCGCGTCAGCGGACTCAATCGCCTCTTTCGCCCTTTTAGTTGGTTCAGCCTCGTCAGCCCCCTCGAACCTGAAACCTTTGACCTTCGGCTCACACCTGCGATGAACGAAATACTCCTGAAAAGCGAGTTCACCTTCGTCCGTGTCAACCATCGTCCGCACTGGCTGGTCAGACATCGGCAGGACGGTATGTTCGATGCCCCACGCCTTGCAAAAGTCTCGGGTGATCTGGCTGAGCGGGTCGCCTGCTTTCAGCCGCCGCGTCCGTTCGAGATGCGTTCCCAAATCTTTGTCGCCGAGTCTGAACCAATCCAGCCCGCCGAGTTTTGACGCGTTCTCGATCGCATTCCACGATTCGTCCACGCGCCCCCAGCCCGTTTCAGGATTCGCCAATCCCGCCAGCGTGTAGCAAACCGTATCCAGATCGGGACAAATATACAAGCCATAATGCTCAAAGTCATCGCCCGTGTTGACGATGATCGTGAGTTCTTCAGGTTTGAGAATCTGGGCAAGTCCATGCGCAAGTTTTGCGCCACCGACTCCGCCAGCGAGGGCAACGATTTTCATGCCAGTACCCTGCACGAGCGACATAAATGTCGCGTTACGCGTACTGCGACATTTATGTCGCCTTTCACCACGACCCAAGATCTGGTTTTATGTAGGTAAATTTCCAATCTGTCCATTCCTTTACCAAACCTGCTTTCGCAGGATTGTTCAATATGTACTTGATGATCCGTTCCATTTCTTGCTCGTCCCTGACAAAATGGTCGTAACTCTCATGATGCCAAAAATGACCATTCGAATCAAACGTAAGTTGCAGTCGCGTGCTGTGCTTCCTTTCAATAGGCGCAGGGTTTCAGTGACGGGATACTTTACGCTCTTGCCCTTGTGCTTCCCCTCGTCCACTGCAAGAGGGTCGAAAAGTAAATGTCCGTGATTAGGCATGATGCAACAAGCATAAAGATCGTAGCGATGCTTGTCCATTGAAAGGATTTTATCCATGACGATTCTAGCAATGTCTTCACGTTCGAGCCAGCGTGGACCGTTCTCGCAACGATCAAGCCAGTTGTCGTAACGTCCGAAATGTCTTTTCTCGATGTCGTAACGATCTAAAGCGGATACATTCTCTCTTGCATTCAATTCACGTTCGCGTTGTGTTTTGAGTTCGGCAAGGACTTCAAGCGGAAGCGATTCAGCAAGGCGGATCGTGACGAATAGCGGAAAGCCCTTTGGATGAATGTGCGGCAGATTGCGCTTGTAGCGGATATCAGGCATAAAGATCCTTATGGCGACATATTGCTTTTTTCTAAATTAATCTAGCAATAAACCAAACCACTGAGACACGGAGACACAAAGAAAAGCACTTAAAAACTCCGTGACTCAGTGTCTCCGTGGTTCAAAATGAAGCGGAAGGAATGCTCGGTTTAATTGTGAATCTGCAAAATGTCGCGTTACGGACTCGTGCTTATAATGAATCGGGTTATAGCCTTGAGAGGCTTTCTTTCTTTTACTTCAGGAATGACTTCTGGGTACCCAAGAAAAAACATCCCTTGAGGTTCCCATTTCTCAGGCAAAGCCAAAGTTTTTTGAATTGTCTCTACTGCAAACAATGGCCAGCACGCCCACACTCCACCCAATCCCTCGGCATGCGCGGCTAGCAGGAGTTGCATCCCCGCCGCAGCGACGGATTGTACGGTCATTCTGAATTCGGCTTTGATGCGGCGTTTGTCGGGATACCTATCCATCTCGCTCATGTCGAGGCAGAGGAGAATGGCAACAGGCGCGGAGATAATCCGATCTTTCGATCGCTTTACTTGCGCTTGAATTTTTTCAAGGGGAATACCGTCGCTTTCGAGGTCGCGTTGAAAGTCAACTGCCATTGCTTCCGCAAGTTTGGCTCTGACGAATGAATTCGTCACTACAACGAACCTCCATGGTTGACGGTTGTGCGCGGAGGGGGCGAAGGTCGCGGTGGTGAGAATCGCCTCGATGACTGAATCAGGCACAGGGTCCGATTTGAAGCGGCGGACCGAGCGGCGAGTCCGCATGAAGTTGTGCAGGTCAGTCGCGGTCGTGGACATGAGTCGGCTTGATCTTGTAGATGATCCGCATTTGTCCTTCGCGTTTTCCCCATGGTTTGTCGTCGTAACGCATTGACAGCATATTGATATGTTCATCGGCGTTTTCGTGTGTGGAGCCGACAACTTCGCCGCGAATGCCGATGTAACGATAGCGGTCGTTAGGGTCTTGAATGGTCATCGCCACTTGTTTGCGCGCTTTCATATTTTTATCTTTGAGCCGCCCCTCGGCGGTGTTGATGAGGATGTGCTCATCGTCCGCGCTGAACCAAACGGGCGTCACTTGCGGCGTGCCGTCAGGCATGAGCGTGGCGAGATAAAGAAACGCTTTTGAGTCGTCGCTGATGAGGTCTTGATATTTTGTTTGGATTGTCATGTGATGTCCTTGCTTGTTGTGATGCGGCAAGTGTAACAAGCGTGAATAAGAATCTTGTTAGCATTTATCGGCGCTGAAGTGACAGTCATCTTTAAAGATGACTGTCACTTCGCTCATCGAAACAAATCCTGCTCTTTCGGGCGGATCAATTCTTTCAGCGATGCTTCGCGCAACGGGTATGGAAATCCGCGCGCGTGGACGACGGGAGTTCCCTCTGCGGCTTGCCCCATCATCAGCGATGCGGCGGCGGCGAGCTCATCTGCCACGCCCACTGTCGTCACTTGCAAATTGAATCCGAATAGATCGGGTCTTCCGCGCAAATCTTCCAGCCCAGGGATTCCCGCAACGCCGATTGCGACTCCAACAGTTCCGTTGCGCCATGCTCGTCCATGCGAGTCAATGATGAGGATGCCGACTCGTTTTCCGCTTTTGGATTGGATGTCGCTTCGCATTGTTTCCGCGCTTCGGTCTGGGTCGGCGGGGAGAAGGAGTACCCGCTCTTCTGTAGTGACGACTTCAGTCGTCGGTGTGTGACGACTAAAGTCGTCACTACGGTTATCTACGTTTGAATGATCGATCCCTGCGTTGGCGCAGACGAAGCCGAGTTTGTGTTCCACGATGATCGCGCCGACGCGGGTGCGCAAGACTTCGTTACTTTCTTGCAGGATCAACTCAACGACACGCGGATCTTTTTCGGTTTGTTTGGCAAGTTCGATGGCGCGTGGCGAAGGCGTGACCGTCGCAAGATTCACCGTCCGCCCTTCGGCTTTGGAAACGATCTTCTGTGCGAGAACAAAAATATCGTTATCGTGAAGTTCGATATTATTTTCTTGCAGGGAATTAAGAACAATATCCGCCAGGTTGTCGCCGTGGCGGATGAGAGGGATGTGGAGGAGGGGGGTGAGGATGAGGGGCATGCCAGTGAACAGTCATCAGTAATCAGTGTTACAGACTGTTGACTGTTCACTGATCACTTTACTTACTTTTGATTCGCCCCCGTGATCTTGATCCCCGCATGCGTGGAGCCGTATTGTTTGTTGATGTTGATCAGCACGCTGGTGAGACCCTCAAGCACAACGGAATTCTCGATGGGACCCGCGTCCCAGCCAACCAACCCCGCGGCTTCGACGAGTTTGAGGACTTCACCGCGCGCATCCTTGCTCGTGCCTGTGACCAGCACATCACATTCGATAAATTCATCTTTCAGCAAATGTTCATGTGAAATATTCTGGAACGCGGCGACCACTTCCACGCTTTCTCCGACGATCTCTTTTGCCTCTTGCGCCGCCGAGCCAGCGGACGGCATCTGCACTTTCGTCACTTTCGGCGGGACGAGAGGAGCGGTCACGTCAATGAGAATTTTTCCTTTGAGAACATCTTTCACGCTTTCGAGCGTTTCGCGATGAGCGGCGTATGGCACGCTCACTACGACGATGTCCGCGAGTTGAGCGGCTTCTTTGTTGGTTGTGCCGACAATCGAAGTGGAACCTTCCGCCAATTCCATGATCTCGGAGGCGGCGGTCACGGCGCGTTCTTCGGAGCGCGAGCCGATCAGCACTTTGTATCCCGCCTTCGCCCAGCGATACGCGAGACCTTTGCCTTCTTTGCCTGTCCCGCCGAGGACGGCGATGGTCAATAAGAGAGGTTCTTTGATTTCGTCAGTTGTCATTTCACTTTACCTTTGATTGGATGTGACAGTCACTTACGAAGTGACTGTCACCTTTATAAAATCTTTGCAACTTCCTTTTGATATCGTTCCCAAACTTTCGGCGCGATCTCGCGCGCTTTGGCTGAGATTTCTTTTTCATCGAGCGTGAGTAGTTCGCGGTCTTTCATCAACACTTTGCCCGCGACGATGGTTGTGGTAACCATGCTTTGTTGAAATCCAAAGATGATGTGCCACGGCAGGTTGCCTGCGGTCATGGGCGTGTTCGGATGGTAATCCACAAAGATAATATCCGCAAACGCGCCTTCGCTCAATTGCCCAATGGTCGCAGATTTGAAGAAGACATTCGCCAGCGCGGCGTTGTTGTAGACCGCCATTTGTTGCACGTCGTAGCCGCCCATGCGGCGCGGATCGCGGTGATGGACTTTGTGAAGCAGGTACGCGGCTTTCCATTCGTCCCACATTGCGTTCGTGAAGCCGTCATTGCCCAGACAGACTTTGATGCCCGCCCGCATCATGGACTCGATCTGCGCGACGCCGACTCCGTTGTTCATGTTTGAGCGCGCTTGGTGCGAGAGCCATGTCCCTGTTTCGGCGAGGATCTCCATTTCGCGCGCGTCGAAGTGGACTCCGTGCGCGGTGATGGTGTTGGGTCCGAGGATACCGTGTTTTTGCAGGCGGTCAACCACGCGCATTCCAGATTTGTTCAGGCTATCGTATTCATCCGATTCATGTTCGGCAGTGTGGACGTGGAAGCCGAATCCATCAGGGATGGCTTGGCGGCACAAGTCTAAAGAGGCGTCTGAAAGCGTGAGGCTGGCGTGCAGGCCGAACGTCGCGGCGAGAAGCGGGCTTTTCGTCTTCTTGATGAAGCGGACGTTCTCGTTAATTCCCGCTTTCATTTTCGCTTCACCGTCGCGGTCGGTCACTTCGTAACACAACACCGCGCGTAATCCCGATCGTTCAACCGCGCCGCCGATGATGTCGAGCGAGCCGTCAATTGCGTTGGGCGAGGCGTGATGATCAATGAGTGCCGTTGTGCCGTGCCTGATCGCGTCGACGAGGCAGGGGAGCGCGGAGTATTCGATGCTTTCCGCGTCGAGCGAACGGTCGAGGGGCCACCACAACTTTTGCAGGATCTCAGGGAAATCTTTCGGCGCGGGTCCGGGGATCGCCATGCCGCGCGCGTATGCTCCGTAAAAATGTGTGTGCGCGCAGATGTTGCCGGGCATCACGTATTGTCCGCGCGCATCAAGTTTTTCTTCGTTCGGATATTTTTTTACGAGGTCGCCGCTCTTGCCGATCTCTTTGATGCGGTCATTCTCGATGAAGATCGCGTGGTCGTCGAGGATGCGGTTTTCTTTTTCCCACGTGATGAGGTTTGCGTTGACGATCAGCATATCATCCGAGACCAAATTGATTGGGATGCGGAAGCCGCATGCCGTTCGCGTCGATCTCTTGCACGGCAAGATAGGCGGCTTCGCGTACTTCGATGTCTTCTCCGTACATGCCGCCGTATAACGCGCCGACAATGCCTTCGTTTGCAATCGGCTTTAGATAGGGGAGGGCGGCGAGCCGTTCTTCGGTGCTCCCAAATTTGAAAGCGCTCAATAGCGCTTCGGTGGCGGGTCCGCTTTTTGAAATGCCCATGCCTTGTTTGCCGGCAAATTCGATCAGCCACGGAGTGTCTGATGGGGTGGGCAATTTTTGCGGGACGCGCGGATCTGGCTTACTCGCTTGCTCAAGGTATTGCGTAGCGAGGTTTCGCACTGCCCATTGGTCGTCTTCCACCTGCATCTTTTGCAGGAGTTCGACCGCCCAGGGTTGCTCGATTCGCGCCAATCCGTGAACGACCGCGCGTCGCACCATGATGTCCGATAATGTAACTCCTTCGCGCAAAACAGCGTGACCCTCTGTCGCATCATTCGCCAGCGCTTCCGCCGCGGCTTTGCGAAGTTCTTCATCTCCTTGTAGCAACGCCCGCGCCACCGCCTCCAGCGATTTTTCTGTGCCGATGGCGACCAATGCCAGGCAGGCGGCGCGCCGAACCGCGCCAAACGGCGCTTGTAACGCGCTTTCGAGCGCGTCAATCGCTTTTGTGTCGCGGATGACTCCGCACCCCAGCGCGGCGAGCGGAATAACCTCAAACGAGCGAGAGTTTAGTAATTGCCTAAAGAGTGTGCCTGCGCCGGGATCGCCGCTGGCCACAAAAGCCGCCATTGCCTGTCCGCGCAAGCCAAGCGGCTGTCCCTCGTTTTGCAGGATGTTCAGCAACGCGGAAAATACCTTGGCTCGCCAAGCCGCTTCACGCGGCGCATCTCGCAGCCAGTGAGCCACGGTGAATAACTGCACATGAAGCGGCAGGCTGGAATCTTTCATCATCGAATCCGCCAACGAGGAAGCATCGCCACGCGCCGCAAAGTAATGCATGGTAACAGTCCTGCCATTCCACACGGGCTGGGTGAGCAATGTTTGATAGGCTTCGTTGTCGCCGATTGCCTGCCCGGCAAGATAGCCATTCAACACCGAATGCAGGAAGCGCATCTTATGACCGGTATGCGAGATCAGCAAACCGCTGTCCACCATCTTGCTGAGCAATCCGTGTGTCGGTACGTCGCCCGCTTTCGATTTTTTGATGCGGATTTTTTGCGATTCAGTAAGAGCGGCTTTTTCATCCTTGCCAGTTTTTGTTACCGTTTCGACATGTTCGACTGGTTTGTCATCGACAATGTCGTATTGTTTCACCCAGGCGCGCGCAGAACGCGGATCGAACACGGGTTGGGCGGTGAGCGCCACTTGCATGGCGAGCAGTTCGAGCGCGGCAACCGGGGTTCCGGCGGGAGCCACACGGCGGATGTGGGTGGCAATAGCGTCGAGGACGCCCGGTCCTAAACTATCACCGGCGTATGCGCCCCACACTTTGAGAGTCAGCTCAAAGGGAGTCAGACCGTGATTGTCGGCGGTCACCCATGCGTTAAGCAGAAGCGAATCCACTTGTTCGTATCCCGATTGCGCCCGCGATTCCGGCGCAATGGTCTGCGACCACCGTTCGCCCCATTGCTGGATGAACTTCGAAGCGGCTTTTTGATTCCAGGCGATCAACGCCAGCGGGTTGAATCCAAGGCTGATTAACCCGTGCAGTTGGTGGACAACGCCTGTCGTTACGATGCGGACTTTTGGGTAGGCATGAATCAGCGCTTTGAACCACGCCGCCGTATTTTTCTGACCCTCCATATCCAGTTCGTCGAAGCCGTCGATCAATAGCAAGGCGCGTCCGCTTTGGAACGATTGCTGGATGAACCCCGGCAAGCGGCTCACATCGAAGATCGGCGCTAATTCTGTCACTGCATTTGTGATCACAGAGAGCGGGTCCTTGGCTGAATCGAAGGGGAATGCCAAATCGGCAACATGATACAGATAAGGAACCGCTTCTTCTTCGGACTTCGGGTCGATTCGGACTTTGAGGTTTGCCGCCAGCGATGCGAGGTGCGCCAATGCCACGGTCTTGCCCGCGCCTGCCGCGCCAACGATCACAATGTTCGAACCACCGGTAATCACTTCAGCCACTTTTAGGGTCGGCGAGCCATACACGCCGGCGAGTTGCGTCCAATCTGGCATGTAAGGCAGGGTTTGCGAGATGATATCTTCCTGCAAAGGGATAACGCCCGGTTCCACGCGCGCCGGCGGGGCGACGAGACGGGGCTCCTGAAGAATTTCGTCGAGCGCAAACATCGACGCGGCGAGATGCATCCCTTGCGCGCGGCGCAGAGTGATGCGGCGGTGATTGTCTTCCAGCCCGCTTGTGCGACGGACTTTGGCGGCTTCGCGGCTTTCTTTTACGTTTTCTCGAACTTGGTTGAGGAGGGGCTTGGCGCGGCCAGCCAAATTGAAGAGTATGATCCCAATAACCATACCGATAACAAAAGATAGGGGGTCGATGTGCGGAATAGGCATGGAGGTTAATTAGCGTATACGATACGCCCGCAGGTGGGGCAGGCGAATAATTGCGAGGTGGAGCGGGCGCTTTGTTGCTGTGAAGGCGTAAGCGTTGTTCCGCACGCCGCGCACGCCGAGTCGCTGACGGTGGTAATGGCGACTCCGCGTTTTTGAGCGCGGAGCGAATCGTATGTAAGCGCGGAGGGTTGAGGAATTCCGCTCATGATTGCTTTGCGCTCAGAATCAAGCCGTTCGATCTCTTTTTGGAGCGTTTCGCTTTCTTTGGTCAGGTCGTTGTATTGAATCGACTTGTCTGCCTGTACGCGTTCGAGTTGGGCTTTGCTGGCTTGCGTGGCTTTCTCGGCATTTTCGAGAACGCCCATCGCTTCGAGTTCCAGGTTTTCGAGGGTAGCCAGGTATTTCTTAAGCGACGCGACATCCAATTGCAGGTCTTGCAACTCTTTGGGGTTGTGGACCTGTCCGCCATATAGGCTGGACTCCGCGCGCTCGATCTTGATGCGCTGTTTTTCCACATCCGCTTCTGTCGATTTGAAACCACGCTCGGCGGCTTTGAATTCGTTTTCAGAGGCGGAAAAGGCGTCCATGGCGGCGCGCAGTTCGCCGTCGTTTTGAAGCGTTTCTTGAATCGCTTTGAGCCGCCCGCGGATTTGATCCATCTGGCTGTCCACTTGTTGAAGACGATAAAGTCCAAGCGCGGCGCTCATGTTTGGATTATATTACGAAGTCGCCTATTGGGTGGGCAGGTTATAAAAGTTGTAAACCGTTTGTGATAATTGAGCGAAGAGTCCGGAGACCGGCTCCCAAATGGTTTGCACCGGGTGGTAGGCGTAAATCACGAGCACATAGTTTCCACCGGGCGTGTAGATGATGCCGGCGTCGCTGATGTTTTTAATAACGCCAGAACTGGGTTCGGTGATCCAGCCATGTTTGTGCGCTACCTGGGTTCCCTCCGGCACGCCAGCCTCGATGAGCACGCCGATCTTATCTAACACGAGAAAATTGATCATCTGCTGGCAGATCTGGCTGTTGATCTTGTCGGGAAATGCCGCAACAAGCGCGCCGCCGTTTTCTGTGGCGCACTGGTAGATGTCGGTTAATAACATGCCCGCGTCGGATGGGGTGGTTTGGTTGAAGGAATCAGGATCGGTTGATACGTCGGAGCGTTGGTTTGCGGGCGTGCTGATTTTTTCGAGCAGCGGGCATGGAAACTGCGCGCTGCAAAAGAAGCCGGCGAGGAAGGTGTTTTCCAAGCCGATTTTGCGCATATCGTCGGTGACGATGAGCGGACCGCGAAACTCATCCAGGCTTTCCATCAACCGGTCGGCAGGCGGGTTCTCCGATTTTCGTATCATATCGAGGATGAGTTCGGAAGAGGACGGCTCCAGCGCCGCATTCCCGTTTTTGATGAAATACGAAACCATGATCGGGATTTTGACTGTGCTCGATGCCGTGAAAGGGACATCGGGATTCGTGGAGATCACTTGTCCCTTATCCAGGGCGAAGTGTATTTCCTGTCCATTTTGCAGGTCGAAGAGATACAAACCGATCACGCCGTCGAATTCCGCGACATTGATATTTTGTTGAAGCAGGATTTCGAGATTTTGAAACGTGGGTCTTGCGGCAATACTTTTTTGAAAAGAGAGGGATACTTTTCGGTTGGAGGGCGAGCGCAGGGTATCCTCGATCAACCGCACGGCGCGATCAATATCGAGAATGGTTCCGGATTCGCCGGGAAGGAATGTTGTAGTACCGGGAACAGGTTGAGGCGGTGTCGGTGGTTGGTCATAGCGAGCGGAAATTTCATTTTGTAAATAATTAATGAGTTGAACTTCGTCGATGGTGGCGCTCAAGGGAATTTCGACCGGGGCGGGTTGACGTTGCCACAGATAGTTCCAAAACCCACCCCAAAACGAGCCGCCCGTGCGGCCCAGATCGGCGGCGGCGATCATTGAATCCATATCGAGCTGGAATCCAACCACCGATGGCGCGATTTGTATGCTTGAATTGTTGTAAGTGACTTCGATGGGAGATGAATACACTTGCAGTACCCGCTCCGAAGCGATTTGCGGCGTTACTCCGCCAACGGGCACGCCTGCGATGGTCATCCCGGCGGGATAGTTATTCCGCTGGCGACTGTATCCGATCAAGCCAATAACGACCAACACCAATGAGACGGATAACAATCCAATCGAAACGCCGCGTAGGACCGGTATCGAACTTCTGTTTCTCACACTACCTCCGATGTACGAAAAAAAGTATAACACACCCAAAATTGCCTTTATGCTAGAATAACGACGCTCCGTGCGCGCTTTTGTATTAACTTCGCGCATGGTTAAACTACTTGCAGGATGGGACGATGTTGCGAAATTTCTTGATCTATCTTTCCAAAGCCGCTTGGGCGCAAAAACTAGTCACGAGTTGGGGCTTTGCATGGAGAGCCGCTTCGCGCTTTGTGGCAGGTGAAACCGTCGGCGACGCGATCCGCGTGGTGCGCGAATTGAACGCAACGGGCATCAACGCCACGCTCGACCAGTTGGGCGAACACACCTCCACCGCCGAAGAAGCGAACGCCTCGGCAGACGCCATCGCGCAAGTTTTACAGGAAATAGATAAAGCGGGGGTTAAAGCCAATGTCTCCATCAAATTGACTCAGATCGGCATGGGGCTGGACGAAGAGACGTGCCGCCAGAATCTCATGAAGATCCTCGAACAGGCGAAGAAAAGCAACAACTTCATCCGCATTGACATGGAAGACACGCCCTACACCGACATCACGCTTTCAATGTATCAATCCATGCTTGAGCGGGGTTTTACTTCCGATCAGGTTGGTCTTGTTCAACAAGCATATTTATTCCGCACAGAAGCGGATGTCCGCAAACTGCTCACCGAGGGGGCGCGCATTCGCGTTGTCAAAGGCGCGTATAACGAGCCGCCCGATAAAGCCTTCCCGAAAAAAGCCGACACCGACGCGAACTACGATCTGCTCGCCAAGATCATGATTGACGCAACGACAACAAAAGAAAATAATTCTGTCAGCGCGGATGGGCGCACGCCGCCGTTCATCGCCATCGCATCGCATGACGACAAACGCATTGACTTTGCAAAGAAACATGCGGAGAAAATGAATTTGCCGAAAAACGCGATCGAGTTTCAAATGTTATATGGCATCCGCCGCGATTTACAAGAGCAACTGGTGAAAGACGGGTATCTCGTCCGCGTCTACGTTCCTTTCGGCGCGCAGTGGTATCCATATTTCATGCGCCGCCTCGCCGAACGTCCCGCGAACATTTGGTTTTTTGTGTCGAATTACTTTAGAAGGTAAACAAGTACACAGGGAAACAGGTAGACAGGGAAATACGGAAGCTCTTATTCAGCGTAACATAAACTGGTTTATCGTAGTAACCGCTTCGCGTCAGTCGTTTTTTTTTGCGGCGAAAAAGCGACTGAAATCGCCACTACAATTTCAGACAATCATGGTTACTCGGAATAGCGACCTGTCTACGTGTATACTTGTCTACGTGTCTACTTTTCGCCCTCTTGCCCTTGTAACCGGCGGCGCGCATCGTTTGGGGAAATCCTTCGCGCTGACTCTCGCCCGCCTCGGATACGACATCGTCCTTCATTATCATTCGGCTGTGGATGAAGCGCGTCAGACGCAGGGCGAGCTTGAATCGCTAAAGAGCCGCGTCACCCTAGCCTCAGCCGACCTCACCGATCCTCAACAGATCCATTCGCTAGTCTCCAGTCTCCAATCTCTATCTGTTCTCGTCAACTCCGCCGCCTTCATGCCCAGTGGAAATGTCGAATCGCTTCCACTCGAAACATGGGACACGACTCTCGATTTGAATCTCCGCGCGCCGTTTTTGCTCGCGCAGGAATGCGCGAAGAAAATGACCGATGGCGGACTCATCGTCAACATCACGGATGTGGGTGCGCAAAAAGCGTGGAGCCGATATCCGTCGTACACTGTCAGCAAAGCCGCGTTGGAGTCGCTCACGAAAATTCTTGCGCGCGCATTCGCGCCGAGGATTCGCGTCAACGCCATTGCGCCGGGCTTCGTCCTGCAATCGGACATTGTCCCTGCCGAAGAGTGGGAGAGGCTGATACGGCGAGTGCCGCTCAAACGTCCGGCGCGAAGCGAAGAGGTTGCATCCGCCCTCGAATTTTTGGTCAAGAACGAGTATATTACCGGTCAAACGATTGTCGTGGATGGGGGTTATTCTCTTATATGATCCGCGCTGAGCGGAGCATCCTTCGTCTGCGTTTGTCGCAACGAGCGCTCCTCTCTCCGCTCAGGACGAAACACAAAATGCAATGAGCGAAGTCGAAGCGTTTGCAACAGGAGAATTTACTATGTCCGAAATAAACGAACTTGCCGACAAGTTGAGATCAGAGGGCGAAAAATTTTATTCCATGTTTGCGGGCTTGAGCGACGAGCAATGGCACGCGGAGGTCTACACGGAAGGCGAAACGTGGAGCATCCGCAACGTGCTTTCGCACTTCGTCACCTCCGAGCGCGGATTGGTGAAACTCTTCGAGCGTATCCGCACGACGGGCGAGGGCGCGTCGGAAGATTTTTCGATTGACCGCTACAACGCGACGCAACAAGAACGCACAAAAGATTTGCCTCCGCGCGAGTTGCTCGAGCAATATAAAGAAGTCCGCTCGAATTCTGTCGCCTGGGTGGCGGGATTGAAAGAAGAGGAACTTGAAATCCAAGGGCGGCATCCGTTTTTGGGCATGACGAAGATCCGCGATATGATAAAGATGTTGTACATTCATAACCAGAATCATTATCGTGATATGAAGAAAGTGTTGAAGTGAATTTACCACGAAGGGCACAAAGGACTCAAAGGTTGGACGAGCGCCGCAATTGATAAGCGTTCCAAGATTTTCCTTCGTGATCTTTGTGTCCTTTGTGTTTAAAAGGTTTTTATGAATTTACCCCCATTCAAACTCGAACGTTATTTTGCCAAATACGAATTCAACACGGAGTTTCTGCTTTGTTCCTCCGATTGTGAAGCCATGCCCATCGCGGACTTGCTTGCCATGGAAACAGGCTCGGCGGAGAAGTTTCAACAAACGTGGTTGGGATACACCGAGTCGCAGGGACATCCCGCACTGCGAAAAGAGATCGCTAAAATCTACGAGACGATTCAGTCCGAAGAGATTTTGGTTCACACAGGCGCGGAGGAGGCGATCTTCCTTTTTATGCTTGCCACGTTGAAAGAGAACGACCACATCATCGTCCATGCGCCGCATTATCAATCGTTGAGCGAGATCGCAAAAGGGATGGGGTGTATGGTCAGCCCGTGGCGGGCGCGCGAGGAAAACAACTGGTCGCTGGACTTGGACGAACTGCGTCACTTGATGCGCTCTTCGACGAAAGCGATTGTTGTCAACACGCCGCATAACCCGACGGGCTATCTCATGTCGAAGTCCGATTTCGAGGCGGTGAACAAGTTTGCGCGTGAGAAAAACATCCTGTTGTTCTGCGATGAAGTCTACCGCGAATCGGAATACGACACGTCGTTGCGACTCCCCGCTGGATGCGACATGGGCGAACACGCCGTCTCGCTTGGCGTCACATCCAAAACCTACGGCTTGGCAGGTCTGCGAATCGGATGGATCGCCACAAAGAATAAAACAATCTACGAGAAGATGGCTGGACTGAAAGATTACACCACCATCTGCAACTCCGCGCCAAGCGAGTTCCTTGCGGAGGTCGCATTGCGGAATCGCCAGAAACTGATCGCGCGAAATGTCGGTATCATCAAAAGCAACCTCGAGATCGTTGACGATCTTTTCGCTCGTTATTCAAATTTGTTTGCATGGGTCCGTCCCACCGCTGGCTCGATGGGATTCCCAAAACTGCTGAAAGGGAACACCGAAGATTTCTGCGACGACCTCGTGAAGAAATCGGGTGTGTTGCTTTTGCCCGGCTCCATGTACGAAGACTCCCGTAATCACTTCCGCATCGGACTGGGACGAAAAAACCTCCCGCAAGCGGTTGAGAGGTTGGATGGCTATTTAACCAAAAATTAACCGCTAAGCCCGCGAAGAACGCAAAGTTTTTCTTTTGCTTATTCATCCTTCATCGCTGTTTTCCTAATCGTCAATCGTAAATCTCCAATCTCCAATCTCCAATTCTCTAATTCTCTAATTCTCTAATTCTCATGTCCCTTCTCATCCCCCTCCTCCTCGCCGCCCTAACCTACACCTTCGGAGCAAGCATCGCCGACTACCTCGGCAAGCCGTTTCTCGCCGCTCCGTTTTGGCTGGGACTGCTGGCTGTTCTCCTTGCACAAACAACAATGATGCTGTTGCCAGAGGTCTTTCGCCTGGACGCAGAACCTCTGCTCGAAAACGAGACTCGCGCCAAACGGCAAGTCCGCCGCAATAATCTTCTTTACACATCGTTAGCCTGTATCGTTGTACTTGCTCTCACCGCATACATACTCTTCATCAACAATTCCCTGCCTCTTTCTTCTTTCCTCTTTCTTCTCCTCTCCCTCGCTATCATCTTCACATACGCCATCCCTCCCTTCCGCTTCGTCAACCGCGGGGCGGGAGAATTCCTCCTCGCCGTTCATCTCGCCTACGTGATACCGTCCATCGCGTTCACCCTTCAAGCGGATGAAACGCATCGCTTCCTTGCGCTCGGCATCCCATTGACGTTTCTCGCCTTTGCCTATTTCATCGTGAGAAATTTTCAATCCTTCGCGCAGGATCAAAAATTCAACCGCGTCACCTTCCTCACCCGCCTCGGCCGGGAGCGCGTCGTGCCGCTGCATCATCTCTTTGTCTTGTTCGCCTATTTGCTTTTTATCATGCCGCCGCTCTTCGGCTTATCGCTTTCGTTGATCTGGTCCGTGTTCCTCACACTGCCCTTTGCCCTCTTTCAAATTTACCTCCTGCGCAGCATCAGCCTCGGCTCAAAACCCAACTGGACTCTCCTCCACGCAACCGCGCTCGCCGTCTTCGGTCTCGCGGTATACTTTTTATCTCTCACTTTCTGGCTGCGCTGATTGTTCATTAGACTCTATTGGAAATAAAGTTGGGACGCAGACACCTGCACTTGCGTCAGGTGCAAGTGTGAACGCTGACCACGTTGATTCAAAAGAAAAAATCTGCGTTTTTCTGCGTTTATCAGCGTCCAAACGGATTTTTGGTTTATTACCGATAAAGTCTATTAAATTATCCCATGCCTGTCTACCTGTTTACCCACTTCACTGTAACATTACCTTTAGAATAACCACATGACTGAACTATTCGATAAGCCCGTAGGATTCTTCCTGCTCATCATGACCATCATCCTCGTGACGCCTCTGCTTTCAGAGCGCGTGCGCCTGCCGGGCATCGTCGGCATCATCATCGGCGGGATGCTCATCGGGCCGCATGGATTCGGGCTCATCCACGACGACGAACGAATGCAATTCCTATCCACGATCGGGTTGGTGTATCTCATGTTCAGCGCGGGGCTGGAAGTGGACATCAATCAATTTATGCGCGTGCGCGGACGGGCTCTCGTTTTCGGCGTCATCACCTTCACGTTTCCGCAATTGATGGGCATGGGACTCGGTTATCTCCTCGGGCTGAACTGGCTCGGCATGATCCTGCTCGGCTCGGCATTCGCGTCGCACACATTGATCGCCTTTCCTCTCCTCGCGCGCCTCGGCGTGACGCGCAACGAAGCCGTCGCGGTGACCGCAGGCGCGACCGTCCTCACCGACATCGGCGCGTTCATCGTGCTTGCGATCGTTTTGGGCGCGTCGAACGGCGGCATCACGGTTGGCTACTTCATCGAACTGTTCGTCCTGCTGGCGATCTTCACCGCGCTGATCATCTTCGGTCTGCCGCGCTTGAGTAAATTTTTTCTCCAGCGTTTCAGCGAACGCGCGATTGAATTTCAATTCATCATCGTCGCGTTATTCGTCGCCGCGTTCGGCGCGGAACTGATCGGCGTGCATGAAGTCGTCGGCGCGTTCCTCGCGGGGCTGGCGGTCAACGCCACCTTGCCGCGTCACAGTTCCGTCACGGGGCATGTGTTGTTCATGGGCGAATCGTTTTTCATCCCCGTGTTTTTGTTATACAGCGGCATGATCACCGATCCGCTTTCATTCCTCGACGACCGCAAGACCATCGTCGTCGCGCTGGGCGTCACGGTCGTCGCATATGTTTCAAAATTTTTCGCGGCATGGCTCACCGCGCGAATTTTCAAATACACCAAAGCCGAATTTTGGACGGCGTTCGGACTCTCGCACGCGCAAGCCGCCGTTACGATTCCGACTCTCGTCATCGGTCTGCAAACCCAACTTTTTGACTCGACTCTCTTCAACGCCGCCATCTTGATGATTCTCCTCACCTCGATCACCTCGCCGCTCCTCGTCCAACGCTTCGCTCCGGGACTTCAAACTGACTCGGCTGACG
>JAJTXU010000045.1 GCA_021462845.1 Anaerolineales bacterium | reverse complement strand
CATTGACGTGGGCAGACTCAACGGCGAGCGTTACGTGGTGATTGCGGATTACAGTGAAGTGCAGGTGAACAAAGTCAATTTCAATTCGATCCCTGGATTTCAATACACGCCGCTGGTCGTTGGCGTGATCGTTTCGGCTTTCATTCTGATCATCGCGGCGATCCTCGCGTCCATTCCGAAGAAACCTGAATTGAAAGTTTCTTTTCAGGATAAAAGCAAAGAATCGCTCGAAGCCGAACGCCGCATGTTGAAAGAATCCATTGCGGACGTGGAACGCCTGCGCAAATCGGGCGAGGTGACAGGCGACGCGTATCTCGCGCGGCTCAAACGTCTGCGTGGCGATCTCGCGGACAATGAAACCGCGTTCAAAACTGCGGGCTTCCCCATCAAAGTGGAAACGATCCAATGCCCCAACTGCGGCGGCACCCTCGAACTCGGCATGGACAAGTGCGAGTATTGCGGGCAGGTGTTGTTGTCGTAGGTTAGGGTCTGTAAATTAATAACTTCCCGCATTTTTGTTCGCGAGCCGTTGTACTGCGAGCGGGATGCGCGATTTGCCAAGCAAATCGAACTGCATCCGCAACAGGGATCTTGTATTTTTACGAACCCTTAACCGTACTAGTAAAGTAGAAGTTAAATAGACAGACGCCTTTACGATGGGCGTCTGTCTTGTTTTCAAGGATGTTTGCTTGTTTGCTGTTTGATTATTCTTCAGCGCGGATTGTTGCTCGTGTACAGCGCCAGCATATTTCCCGTTGGGTCCCGAAAAATGCCAAACCAGCCAAAGCCGGGAATCTCCTCTTTGGCGCGTATCACTTTGCCGCCGAGTTTTTCCACTTGTTTCAAGTCGGCTTCGATATCGTCGCTGTCAATATAAACTATCACCTGTCCCGCCGGGAATTCTTCCGAAACGTTGGGAAAGCCTCCGCTGGAAACAGCATCATTTGATTCCCACATGGTATAGTTCATATCAGGCATCGGCATGATCTTCCACCCGAAAAGCCCCTGATAGAACTTTCCGGCAGCCGCTTGATCAGCGGCGGGAATTTCAACATGGACAATGTTACGTTTTGACATGAGTAGGCTCCTTTTCTGGTTGCTGCTATTTTAGAACTTATGTTCTAGAATGTCAAGCGTCAGATGTAGGGATGTCGAGGAGAGGCGACCCAGATGCAAGGTGGGGTGAAGCGTTATTCGTACTTGAGCGCCAGCACAGGGATCATCGTCGCGGCGCGCAGGGCGGGGTAGAGTCCGGAGAACATCCCCACCAGCGTGGAAAATACGAGGGCGAAGATCGGCAACCAGGCCGGGGTGGAGACCACAAGGCTCAGCGGGGCGCCTCCCGATTCGCTCGCCTGGTTCGCAAGGAATGCCACGGCAATCACGTTGATCGCTTGCGAGGCAAGCCAGCCGATGATCACGCCTCCCAGCCCACCAAGAAAACCGATGCCAGCCGCTTCGCCTAGAAAGATGGCGAGCACATCACGGTTCGTCGCGCCGACCGCTTTCATCAAACCGATTTCGCGCGTGCGCTCGAGAATAGACATTGCCATGGTGTTGGCGATCCCTATCGCCGCAACCAGCAGGGCAATCGCGCCGACGCCGCCGAAGATCACTTGAAGAGCGATGAAGAAATTATTGATCCCCTCGAGGAAGGATTGAGGCGTGTACGCCTGAAACCCCATGGCGGTGATCTGGTCGGCAATTTCGATCACCTTATCCACATCGCTCACCTTCACCACGACCATGCTGTAACCGTCCTTGTTGTAGTTGAAGCGGCGGTTCTGCGACCATTCGTTGAGCAGTTTTACCTGGTCGAGAGGCATGTACACCGTAAAATCGGATTCACCGCGCGTTTCCTTGAGCACGCCAGTCACTCGCAATGCAATATTCTTGCGAATTTCATTCCCGTTGGAATCATATTTGAAGACGATCATCTGCACTTGCTGGTCGAACAGTTCCGGCGGAGGCGGAGGCTCCTGCCCCGGCCGCATATTCGGATCGTAAAAACTCTGTGGGACGGTGATTCCGATCACGATTCTTCCGCGACCTAATTCAGTCGAGCCCTGTTCGGCCGAATCCCCCAGGTCGGCGACATCGTTTGTGCCGATGCCGATAACATTGACGTAGGATTCCATCTTTTGGAATTTCATCAACGCGCCGGACATTATATACTCGCGCGGGATGACTGACTCGACGCCGGGGATGGCGCGGAATTCATCCAGCACGGGATTCGTCAGCAGTTTGATTTCATCGGATGCGGAAAAGCCCCCGCCTCCTCCCCCGCCCCCGCCTGGTCCAACGACCATGCCCTCGCCGCCATACGAGGGGCTCACTTGAATCTGTGTCAGATCGCCAATGCCATATAACTGATCGGTTGCAGTCTGCTGTAAACCGACCGCCAGCGAAACGAGGATCACCACCGCCGCGGTGCCAATGACCACGCCCACGGCGGTCAACGCGACGCGCGCTTTGCGGCGGCTCAAATTTCCGATCACAAGGCGAAGGAGGTCGAAAAACTTCACGGCCCGCCTTTGCCTCCGCCGCCACCACCACCGCCTGCGGGAACGCCTTCTTCGATGATTACGCCCTCGTCAAGCGGAACCGATTCTGTATCGGGAGGCGGGGAACTATCCAAGCCGAGGATGCCGAGGAAGAACCGTTTTACCTTTTGCCAGAACGATTCGGCGGCTGGCTCTTCCACGCCTCCGCCGTTCGGGTCAACAGTGGGTTCTTCGATAACCATTTCCTCCACTTCAACTTCGAGGGTCTTGACGATCGTTCGCGGCTTATTGAAATCATCCACATAGTCGATGGTGATGGTGAGCGGAATCGTCCCTGCCTGTTCGGGCGTGTATAACGCGTCGATGGTGAAGAATGCCCCCACGTCGAGCGAACCGACGAGTCCCGTGTTGCCTTCGAGGAAACCGGACTCCGATTCGATCTTTACGTTTCCCAGCACCGCAGAGCGCCTGCCTACGTTGACAATTTGTATCGGCAGAGGTCCCGGTTGCCCCGTGAACAACACGCCGGGCGGCTGATAGAAACTTACATCCAAATTCGGCAGGCTGTGGACCAGCAAGGTGATCACTTGTTCATCATTGACCACTTCGTTCTTATCGTTGAGATACGAGAACGAGATTTTCATCGGGTACGCGCCGGGGTTGGTGGAGACGTTGACAATGAGGCTTTGGGTTGCCTCGATGGCTCCGCCCGCGCCGAGATCGCCCAACGATTGCACGTTCGATGCGCCGACCGGGGCGAAGTTTGCGAAATCTCCGCCGCCGCCTGAAACTCCGCCGGGTTGCGGCGTTCCACCGGATGTTCCACCGGAGCCGCCGCCTACGATCATGGTGATGCGCTGGGCTTTGGCGTTCCCCACGTTTTGCACATTTAACTTGAGGGCAAATTGTTCGCCGGGTTGAAGCGGATCGATGTCTGTTGAGTAGCCTGTGATCACTAATTGCGAACTTTTAACTCCCGTCGGCGTGGAAGTTGCCGCGGCGACACCGCTGGAGACTCCGCCTGTTGCCGTGATCGAGAGTGTGAATTTATCTGAGTATGAAGCGCCTAAACTGTCGTAATATGTGAGAGTAAGATCGACGACGACAATCTTTTGCCCGTAAATTTGCCCGCTGACAAGAAATGGTTGCGCAAATCCCACATTGCTCCCCGATCCCACAGTGCCCAATACAGTCACTCCGCCATTTTTCAGCGGAACCAAATCGGTCGACGAAAGAACCGCTTGCACGCTGTATGCCGTTGCCGAACCGGCGTTATCGAGATTCAAGTGCAACTTGAATTCACTATTTGTTTGCACGCTTCCTTTTGTTGTGGTGGCGTTTACCACCATTTGCGGGCGAACAAATGGAAGGGGCGCGGTCGTCGCTGTGGACGTAGGAATTGGAGTTGGAGCAAGGATAGTGAGACAACCTGTACAAACAGCATCAGCATCACCGGCCACGCCATTAGACACAATAACATCATACACACTTGCCGCAGTGCCGGCAGGAACTGTGGCAGTCAAAACCGAATCGTTGACAACACTTGTAGACAATGCAGCTCCGTTGAGCAAAACGACCGGCGCGCCAAGTGAAAAACCAACGCCATTGACGGTGATGGCGTTTGCCACATCATTGACGATCGTATTCGGCACAACCGAGGTGATGCTGTGCGCAGCATAGACCGGCGCGGGAATCGATGAAAGCAACAGCGCGATCAGCAACGAAGCAGAAAAAAATCGTAAAGTTTTTGGTTTCATATTCTCCTAGAAACGCGTAACATTGCAACATTTCCAAAGATGGAAATTGTAAAACACGCCTTGCGTTACTTCGTGACATTAATTATAGGTTCATTGAGAATCGCCGTGATATACCGCAGTTCTGGGGGCAGTTGCACTGCCGCCTCCCAACAGTACAACTGCTGGGAGAACGATCGCGGCAAATCCCAGCGAGCCTTAATTATTCAACGCTCATGGCTTCCAACGCGGCGGCTTCGTATTCCGCTTCGCTGACGATATGACCATCAAGCAAATGGATCTTGTGTGTGGCGAAGCGCGTCATACGCGGGTCGTGCGTCACCACCAACACCGTGCGCCCCGCTTTATGCAGATCCGACAGCACGTGCATGATGGCGCTTCCGCTGGTGGTATCGAGGTTGCCGGTCGGCTCGTCTGCCAAAATTAATTTCGGATCGTTGACCAACGCGCGCGCGATAGCGACTCTCTGCTGTTGCCCGCCCGAAAGTTCAGAAGGACGGTGATCGGCTCGATTCCCCAGCCCTACCTGATTCAACAACTTCAGCGCCCGCTCCCGCCTCAGCGACGCGGCGACACCGGCGAATTGCATCGGGAAAGCGACGTTGTCTAACGCGGTCATACTCGTCACCAGGTTGAATGATTGAAAGACGAATCCCATTGTGCGGCGGCGGAACAATGCCAGCGCGTTCTCGTCCATCTGATCGAGGCGCTCGCCCTCAATGGCGATCTCGCCTGAAGTTGGGCGATCCAACCCTCCCAGGAGGTAGAGAAGCGTGCTCTTCCCCGATCCCGAGGGACCCATCACCACGGTGAATGTCCCCTCTTCGATCTGCACGTCCACCCCATCCAGCGCGCGGACGATCTGCCCGCCCATCTCGAAGTGTTTTTTCAACCCAACAATATGAATGAACGACTTACCCATGCTACCCAAAGCTTGCGATTGCCGCGCCTAAACCCGATTGAATGGCGATCAGGATCAACACAACAACAAGTATGCCGATCAACGCCTTGCCTTTTGGCAACCCATCTGCCACCGAGAAACCGATTGCCAGCAAGGCGATATTCCAAACCAGGAAGAGATCGATACGGGAAAGCGCTTGATACAAAAAGCCCGGTTGGGCGAAGCCGGAAAGTCCGGGGCTGACGATCTGGCGGCCCGCGAACAACATAAAAAGTATACGCAGTAGGTCGCGAAGGATAAACGGAGTGTTTGCCCAACCGACCACATTTAGCGCGCTTTGCAGCGAGCCACGCCCGCCCAGCAAGGTGGAAACCAGGCGCATGATTCCCGCGAACACAACCCAGCCAAGCCAGAGCGAAAACAACGCGCCAATCGCCGGCAGAACGTAGTTGATCACCGGTCCCTGCGATGTTTGTTGCGCCTGCAAGAAACTTTCCTGCATTTCGGGCGACCAGAACTCCCAATCGGACGGGAGTTCGACCACATTGTTCAGCGCGCTTTGTGTTTTGAGGTAGCCAAGCACGATCGCAACAAGGATCGATGAAATGGACAAGACAAGCATCGGCGTTAGCCAGGAGCTGTGTCGGTCGGAAGCCATGGGCGAGAACGCTTCGCTCGGGCGGAGCAGTATGGCAATCATTCGAGGGAGGTCGATCTTTCGCGCAGCTTGTTTTTCTACATTGATTTCAGTCATAGGTTTGGATGGATTCTAACACGCATTGAGACGCCTTTTGTGGAACGAAAAAGCGGCTGGAATTGTTCCAACCGCCGGACAAGCGAATAAGCGCTCTTTTATAGTTCAAACAGATCGTTTTTTACGCGAAATTTCCCCTCCACAGGAGGGTATGCCCGCATGTAATCGTCATGCTCGCCAAAGATGCGTGAAAGGAAGCCGAACAATCCGCGGCGCATTTGTCGTCCGCCTTGCGAGGCGTGTTGCTCGCTTGCTTCACGCTTAATGTCTGTCACCGAACGAATACTTACCCGAGCGTGAACTGGAAAATCAACGATCAATTCCGTCATATCAATATCTTTGTTTCGTCCCCATTTGCGCGGGTCTTTTCCGAACAACGGCATCAATCGCACCGACCATTTGAGAAGCCATTTCGGGAAGACATGATAGTAGAGCGCGCTTGGCTTGAATGGCTCACCCGCCTCAGGGTGAAAAGACGCGTCGTTTGCTTTTTCAAAAGCGAGTGTCGTCGCGCGGTGGATGTGGATATGGTCAGGGTGTTTGTATCCGCCAATGGGATCGAACGTGATGACAACTTCAGGCTTGAGTTCGCGGATATATTTGACGACGCGCCCCGCCACTTCGTCAATCGAATGAGCGACTTGCGCGTTTGGGTGCTTGTTATCTTCCGAGCCGGGCATGCCCGAATCGCGGTAGCCTAAAAAGAAAACTTCCTTCAAGCCGAGAATCTTTGCCGCGCGCATTAATTCATCTGTGCGCATTTCGGCGGCATCTTTGAAGCCTTTCATGAATTCTTCGTCCGCCGAACCTACTTCGCCGCGCGTGGCGCAGACATAATATGTTTCAACGCCCTTTTGATGGTACAACGCCAATGTGCCGCCCAAGCCGAAGGTTTCGTCGTCCGGATGGGCTAACACGGCAAGAATTTTTTTAGTCATGGGTATTTCCTCCTGTGCATAGACGTAAAGTTAGGTAAAAAGTTTACCTCATGAGACAGTCATTGGCGGCTTAGGGAAAGTTCATACAAAGCAGTTGTGTCCGCCCGTCCAGATGATGCGCCATCTGGGCTGGGCGGACACAATTCAAATGGCTCTATTTGTAACGAGTTACTTGATCTTGAACATCTGCATCAACTTCATCGCCAGGTTCAAATCGCCTGCTAGTTTGATCTTACCCTGCATGAAGGCTTGCATCCCGTCGAGTTCGCCAGTGAATATCTTAACGTAATCGGACGAATCGGCGCTGAGTGTCATCTTTGGGGATGGGTGGACGCCCTGCGCGGTGACGCATTTGCCGTCCGCGATCTCGGCATACCACTCGCCCGCTTCTGCTCCGCTGAACTTGAATTGGATGGCGGCGCTGAGGCCCTGCGCTTTTTCAGGCAGGAACGCGCCAGGCATCTTTTCCATGAGTTGTGATACTGTGAGGGGCATTTCGTTTAGTCTCCTAGTTTGTTAGTTTTTTAGTTCATTAGTCAAATGTCGAAAGTCAAAAGTCAGCGACCTTTGACCTTTGACCTTTGACTTAATTCTGAAGGTTCTCGAAAATTGCCGCCGCGCCCATGCCGCCGCCGATGCACATGGTCACCATTCCATATTTCGATTTGCGGCGACCCATTTCGTAGATGAGCTGCGTGGTCAGCTTCGAGCCCGTGCATCCCAGCGGATGTCCCAACGCGATCGCGCCGCCGTTGACGTTGACCTTGCTCTCGTCCATCTCCAGCGTGCGGATGACAGCCAGCGATTGCGCGGCGAAGGCTTCATTCAATTCTATCAGGTCAATATCGTTGAGGGTCAGCCCCGCGAGTTTCAACGCCTTCGGGATCGCGACAACTGGACCAATGCCCATCAACTCAGGCGGGACGCCTCCCACCGCGAACGATACGAATCTCACTAACGGCTTGAGTCCGAGCGCGTTCGCTTTTTCAGCGGACATCACCGTCACCGCCGCCGCGCCGTCGGACATTTGCGACGAGTTGCCCGCAGTGACGACGCCACCTTCTTTGAAGGCTGGCTTCAACTTGGACAACGCTTCCATGCTCGTATCGGCGCGCGGACCTTCGTCGCGCTTCACGGTGAAATTCTTTTTGACAGGTTTTTCGTTCGCGTCTAATTCAGTCACCTCAACGTCCACTGGAACGAGTTCGGGATCGAATAACCCAGAGTTGACAGCCTTCGCCGCCTTTTGATTACTCTTCAGCGAGAATTCATCCTGATCTTCGCGGCTGACGCCATGCTTGACCGAGACATTCTCTGCGGTGAGTCCCATGTTGGTGTAGTAGTGCGGCAAGTCTTGCGCGAAGTATGGATTCGGCGAGAACTTGAATCCCGCCATCGGAACCATCGTCATAGACTCCGCGCCGCCAGCGATGCCGATTTCAATTTGTCCACTTTGAATCGCGTACGCCACATGCGCAATGGACTGCACGCCCGAAGAACAATAGCGATTGATCGTCTCGGCAGGGACAGAGTCAGGCAAGCCCGCGCGGAGAGCGATCATACGCGCCATGTTGAGTCCCTGCTCGCCTTCGGGGAACGCACAGCCAATGACCACATCCTCAACCTGGGCGGGATCGAGATTCGGCGTCCGCTTGAGCAAAGCTTGAATGGTCGCGGCAGACATCTCGTCGGTGCGAACCGTGGCAAGTCCTCCCCTCTTAGCCTTACCAACTGGCGTTCTGACTGCGCTAACAATAACTGCGTCTTTCATAATTCACTCCTTTAGAGAGAATTAGAGAATCAGAGAATTCTCCAATTCTCTAATTCTCTAATTGCGAAGAGGTTTTCCAGTTTGCAAAATGCTCCACATCCGCGCTTGCGTTTTCTCTTCACCAAACAATGAGAGAATCGCTTCGCGTTCGAGATCGAGGATGTATTGCTCGCTCACCCATTGACCGCGCGTGAGTTCGCCGCCGCACATCACGTACGCGAGTTTGCCCGCCACGTGATGATCGTACTGCGTGATGTAATGACCTTCCTTGAACATCCACGCGCCGATGCGGATGGCGGCAAGCGCATCGCGTCCCGCCGCGTAAATGGATTCGGGCGCGGGCGGTTTGTATCCAGCCGCGATCATGTGCAAGACTTCGTTCTTCGCTTCGGCGAGCAGATGACTGCGATTCATCACAACGCGATCGGCAGGCAAAAGAATGTTCATGCCGCGCGCTTCCTCCGCGCTCGTGGCGACTTTGGCTTGTCCCATTTGCAGAAACGCTTTTTGCAACGCGGCAAGCGGTTCGGCGTTTTCGACTCGCATCACAGGGTTGACGATGCGTCGCAACATTTCTTTCGTTCCCGCGCCAGCAGGGATGACTCCCACGCCGAGTTCGACGAGTCCGATGTATGTCTCCGCCGCGGCAACCACGCGCGACGCGTGCATCGTGATCTCGCATCCGCCGCCGAGCGTGAGACCCGCAGGCGCAACGACGATCGGCTTCGGCGAATAACGCATCCGCATGTTCATGTCTTGCAATTTACGCACCGCGCCATCGAGCATGTCCCACATGCCTTGTTGCGCGCCGACCACCATCATAAAAAGATTCGCGCCCGCGCTGAAATTCTCGCCCTCATTGCCGATCACGAGTCCGTCAAAATTTTCAAGCCGCTCGAACGTCTCGACGGTCATGTTCATCACGTCTTCATCGAGCGAGTTCATCTTCGTGTGAAATTCCAAACACGCCACGCCGTCGCCCATGTCGCGCAGAGTCGCGCCTGCGTTTTGCGAAACAACTTTCGTGCCTTTCAACGTCACGATGCTTTCAAGTTTTTTCAGTTTCACATACTTGCCCTTCACCGCATCATACACCGCGACCTTCTCACCGTTTCGATATTGATAAAACGACTCGACGCCGTTCTTCAACATCGCGCTCACCCACTTCGCCGCAGGGTGACCCGCCTCTTTCATCCGTTTGACTGTCTCGCGCACCCCAAGCATGTCCCACGTCTCGAACGGTCCCGCCTCGTGCATGAATCCCCAGCGGACGGCGTCGTCAATCGGCTTCATCGTGTCGGCAACTTCTGGGATGATGGATGATGCGTACTGGAAACTTTGATACGTCAACGCTTGGATTAACTTCGCCGCCTTGTCGTCCGCTTCAAGCATGACCTTCAGCCTGTCTCGCAAACCCTCGACATCTTTCGCCTCTTTGACCGAGTCGAATCGCGGCTTCGTCGGCGCGACGTGTTCGAGAGTCTTCAAGTCCAGCGACCAGAATTCCCGCTTGCCTTCCGCGTTGCGAACTTCTTTATAAAAACCGATCTTCGTTTTATTACCCAGCCACTTGCGCTCAATGAGCGTAGAAATCAACTTGTTCGGCGCTTCGGCTTTGAGATATTCCTGCCCGAGTTTGTCATGCGGAATCAACGGCGCAAGATTCCGTCCGACGTGATCCCACACGTCAATGCCCACCAGATCCATCAAACGGAAGGACGCCGTCTTCGGTCGCCCCATCAGCGGACCCGTGAGCGCGTCCACTTCATCTATGGTGTAATCGCTCTTCAAGATGAAATCCATCGCAAACGCGCCTGTCCCAAACGCCACGCGGTTGCCGATGAAGTTCGGCGTGTCTTTGCAAATCACAACCCCTTTGCCCAAACGATATTCGCCGAACCACGAAATGAATTCAACAACTTCCTTGTCGGTGTCTTTCGTCGGGATGACTTCCAGCAACTTCAAATAGCGCGGCGGATTGAAAAAGTGCGTTCCGAGAAAATGTTTCTTGAATTCCTTCGAGCGTCCTTCGGCAATATCATGGATCGGAATCCCCGACGTGTTTGTTGTAACGATAGCCGTCGCCTTGCGGACTTCATCAATCCGCGCCATCAATTCTCTTTTAATTTTCAAATTCTCAACAATCACTTCAACAATCCAGTCAGCCTCTCCCACCGCGCCGAAATCATCTTCCAGATTCCCAAGCGTGACAAACGATTTCAATTCGTCTGCCATCAGGTTTGCAGGCTTGGCTTTCAAACAGGCTTCCCACCCAGCCTTGACGATCTTATTCTTATCGCCATCCTTCGCCGCGATGTCCAGCAACGTCACAGGCACGCCCGCGTTCGCCAAATGCGCCGCAATAGACGCCCCCATCGTCCCCGCGCCGATCACAACTGCTTTGTGTATTTGATATTTCATAAATGCCTCATTTTTTATTCATACTTCGGTGGTTGAGTAGCCCGAGGCGGTAGCCGAGGGCGTATCGAAACCGCCAATGTTCAAGAGAACTCTAGTTACAAAATCTCTTTACGGCGTAGTGGTCTCGATACGCCCTGCACGCTTCGACTTCGCTATCGCTCCGCTCAGCGCGGCAGGGCTACTCAACCACCGAATACACAAGTCTCCAGTCTCTAATCTCCAATTCTCTAATTCTCACAATTCTCCACTTACCACTTACCAATTACTCCCTCACCTCAACTCCGCCCCCGAATACCCAAGTATCTGCCGCGCCACCACGAGCCGATTGATCTGCCCCGTACCTTCATAAATATCCGTGATCTTCGCGTCGCGGAACCACTTCTCAGCAAGGAACTCGCGGCTGTACCCAAGCGGACCCAAAATCTCCACGACCTTCTGCGTGATCCTCGTCGTCACATCGCCCGACTTCACCTTGCTCATCGAAGCCTCCAGCGCGTTCGGCTTTTTGTTATCTGCCATCCACGTCGCCTTGATCACCATCAGCCACGCCGACCTCAACTGGATTTCCATGTCAATCACATCCCGTTCGATGGATGTCAACTTTTGGCGCGGCAATCCGTATCTGATTTGGACTCCGCTCTCAGCGAGTTTTTCTTTCAGAAATTCAAGCGCCGCTCTCGCCACGCCGACGCCTGTCGCGGCGACAAGCGGACGAGTCGCATCGAACGTCGCCATCGCTTTCTTGAATCCCGACATGTTCTTCTCGACGGTGGGACTGCCCATAATATTTTCGAACGGAACGCGCGCATCCACGAGCGATATCGCCGCCGTGTCGCTGACTCGAATTCCCATCTTGTGTTCAAGCTTCACAACCCTCACGCCTGGCGTCCCACCTTCGACGACGAACGCCCTCATCCCAGCCCGCCCTGCCGAGGGATCAATCGAAGCCCACACGACGATAAAGCCGCGTCCGAGTTTTTCGTATTCAGTGAAAGACTTATCGCCGCCTGTCACAAAAATCTTCTCGCCGTTGATCACCCACTCGTTGGTCTTTTCGTCCAGCACCGCGCGCGTACGGATGGCGGAATTGTCTGAGCCTGCGCCCGCTTCGGTAATACACATCGCCGCGAACGTGGGCTTGTCTCCGCTGAAGCGTGAGAGAAATTTCGCGCGTTGCTCAGCCGTCCCTGCGGAGTGAACCGCCGCCGCGCCGAGTCCGCCGCCTGGCAGGCAGTGATACATCCCCACGTCGCCCCAAGATAACGCCTCCAACTGCGCCGCGATCAATTGATATCCGATCGGCGGACGTTTTTCTTTTTCGGTATCGTTGCCGTTTCCATTTTCTTTTGGCGCGAGCGAACTTCCGCCCATGGCTTTCATGGCATTGTGCATGAACTCGATGTAATCCCATGGAATCTCGTGCTCGTGTTCATCGAAATAACGCGACTTCGGTCGCATCATTTCCTCGGCGACAGTCTTCAACACAAACTGCGCGTTCGTGATCGGTTTCGGCGCTTCAAATTCGATTGGCATATTTTCTCCATTCCATGTATGTCGTTGCGAGGGCGATGCTCTTTCGCCCGAAGCAATCTCCTGTCACAACCATACCTCTGTTGCGAGGAGATTGCTTCGTGGCGCTGAAGCGCCACTCGCAACGACATTTAGATAATTGCAAGTCCCGTAAACATCGCAAACCCTCTCCCATTCCTCATCCACATCTCAACGGGATGATCGCGGATGTAGCCGTGCCCGCCGAGAATTTGCACTGCGCGGTCGGTGACCATCATCGCCATATCCGCCGCGCCCGTGGACGCGAGATAGGCTTCGTTCGCCGCGTCTTCGCGTCCTTGGTCAAGTTTCCATGCGGCTGACCACGTGAGCAAACGCATCGCTTCGATCTCCGTCCGCATTTCGGCGAGCATAAACGCGATAGCTTGCTTCTGCGCGATCTTCACGCCGAACGCCTCGCGCTCTTTTGCATAATTCATTGAATATTCAAACGCCGCATTCGCCACACCGACAGCTGTCGCGGCGTTGGCGATTCGCATCGAAGCGAGAAGCATGTCGAAGTCACAGCCCGACGCGCCTCCGAGTCGATTCGCAACAGACACCTTCACATTCTCCAACTTGACTCGATACATCTGCAGCGCGTTGAGACTCATCAACTTCTCGCGCTCTTCGCCGATGGACAACCCTTCCGTTTCTTTCCCGACGATGAAGGCTTGACTCTGCCCGTCGAGATTCGCGTACACCAAAATTGATTCGGCTCCCCTCGCAAACGGGACAAACGCCTTCTCGCCGTTGAGGATGTAATGATCGCCTTGAAGCGTTGCGGTTGTTCTCAACTCATTCGGGTCGAAGTCAAACGTGTACTCGATCAACGCGGCAGTGAACGGACTCCACTCACCCGCAACGATCTTCGGCAGATATTCCTTCTTCTGCTCTTCACTGCCCGCCAACAGAATCGGCGTCGCAAACAGACTCGGAGTCATCACCGCCAGCGTTCCCGCCAGATCGCCGAACGCCATCTCTTCGATAGCCAACGCGCCAGTGACCGCGCTCCGCTCACCGAACCCTCCATAGGATTCAGGGATGGACGCTTGCAAGAGTCCGAGCTCCCATCCCTTGTTGACGAGTTTCTTCGGCAGTTCGCTTGTCTCCTCTGCCTCGTGCGCGGCGGGACGCAGATCATTCTCGGCGTATTTCTTCACCGCGTCCATAAGCATTTGCTGTTCTTCAGTTGGGTCGAATGAGTACATGGTTTTCCTTTCGGGTATACAGGTATACAAGTACACAGGTAAATAAGTACACACGTGCTTCCGTGTCTACATGTTTACTTGTTTACATGCCTCCGCGTTTACTTTTCCTTCTAACTCTCCCATCAAATCATCATCGCCGCGCAACCTCCGATACCGCGCAGGCAAGCCTTGCTCCACTTCATCAGCATTGACGATCTCGATCATGTCATGCTCGTAGAGGTATTCAACATACGCGCCCGTTTTTTCAATGATGAGCAACAAGTTGTATCCTTCGGCTTTGCCATACACCGCCTCGCAGATTTCGGAGAGCAGGAGCGGTTCAGCAAGCGCGTCCACTGCTTTGCCCATGCGACGAAGGATGTTCTTGTGCGTCGCGTCAATTTTTTCGGGGAGGTGCGTGATGGCTTCGTTGTGTCCGTTCAAAACCAGCCGCGCATCTTTCGCCCAAACGCGCAACTTCTCCAGCGATTCAAGGTAATGACCGAGTCCGTTGTATGCCCCGATGGTCTCTGGATACAAATGCGGAGTGACGCCTTCCACAACCATGTCGCCACAGAAGACGATATCATCCAGGCGCATCGCCACGTGACCCGCGCAATGCCCAGGCAAGTGGATCATCTCGAACGGACCGACCTGCATGTTTTTCGATTCGTATGTGAAGTCCACGGGGACGGATTGGTAGAGGCTCTTCGTGAAGCGGCGAATGCCGAGGAGCGAATCGCGCGTCTCTTCGGCGAGCCCAGCCGAAGTCAGGAAAGAAGCGACGCGGGCGCCCATCAACGCAAGGTCTGCGTCGTGATGCGCCACGGTCTGCGCGTCCAGTTCGTGACATCCAATTTTTGCGCTTGTGAGCGGTTTGAGTTTGGAGAGTCCACCGTAGTGGTCAATGTGCGCGTGCGTGAGGAGGATGTGAGTCAAATCCGATGGCTGAAGTCCCGCCTGTTTGAATCCGTTGAGTAAATCTTCGTGAGAAGTATCCGTGCCTGAACCAGAATCAATCAGATATGTTTGCCGATCGCACCGAACGACGTACGCGTACGCCCAAAAATTCGGGAAGACTTGAAGCGGAAGTCGAAAGATTCTCGCGCCGCCAGCAGATTCAAACATAGCAAACGACGCGTTCATTTCAGCAACCCATTCAACAACAAGTTGGAATAGTCATCGGCGATCTCTTCGATGGATTTGTCGCCGTCGGGCGAATACCACGTGATCGTCCAGTTCAACATCCCCAACAGCGCGCGGACAGTCATGGATGGGTCGTCGCACTTGAAGGCTTTTTTGCTCACGCCCTCAGCGACGACATCTTTCCAAAGCGATTCAAATTTGTCACGATTCGGGACGTGCCGCGCGTGCTGCCTGCGTTCGAGGGCGCGGTGTTCAAAAAGCAAAACTGCGGCGAGGTCCACGTTCTCCGCAAGGATTTGCAGATATTGGCGGATCATCAACCGCAGTTTCTTGTCGGCGGAAATATTCTGTTCGGTGATGGCGGAAATTTTTTCGAGAAGCAATTGCAAAGCGCGGTCGAGAATTTCGAGCAGAATTTCCTGCTTGGACGAAAAGTGGTGATACAAACTCGCCTTCCGCAAGTTCACGGCGGCGGCGATGTCTTCCATAGACGCGCCGTGATAGCCTTTCTGCCGAAAGACCTGCGCGGCGGTTTCGATGAGTTCGTCTCGTGTCATAATTTTACCTACCGAACGGTCGGTTCGTGGTATAATACTGCGGAAGCAACGAAAGGTCAAGGTCGGTTGCAATTGCCGCAGGTTGCAGATCTGCAACGAGGACACGATCAATGAAATATTTCATCACAGGCGCGACTGGTTTTGTAGGTGGCGAGATCGTTCGACAACTCGTCAGTGCAGGGCATGAAGTACACGCCGTTGTTCGCAATCCGCAAAAAGCGCAATGGATGAATGAACTCGGCGTCAAACTGTACAAAGGCAACGTAACCGACAAAGAATCCATGCGCGAGGCGATGACGGGCGGGGATGGTGTGTATCACGTGGCAGGCTGGTACAAGATAGTCGAACGAAACAAAGGCGAGGCGTATGCTGTCAATGTGAAAGGAACGAAAAACGTCCTTGAGTTGATGCGAGAGTTGAAGATCCCCAAAGGCGTGTACACCAGCACGTGCGCGGTGTTCTCGAACACGCATGGAAAAACCGTAGACGAAACCTACCGCTTTTCAGGGACTTACGCGACGACCTACGAAAAAACAAAAGGCGAGGCACATCGAATCGCAGAGACCTTCATCAAGCAAGGACTGCCGCTGGTCATCGCGCAACCCGGCATGGTCTACGGTCCCAACGACACCAGCGCCGTGCGGACAAGCCTGATAGATTTTCTGAAGGGAAAACTCCCAGCGATCCCCGTGAGATCGGTGATGTGCTGGGCACACGTGGAAGACATTGCCCGCGCCCACGTCGCCATGATGGAAAAAGGACGAATCGGCGAAGCGTATATTATCTCAGGCGAAAGAAGCGCCGTGGTTGAAATGTATCGGCTTGCCGCGGAGGTCTCTGGCGCAAAGATGCCAATGATCCTATCGGATGGGCTATTATTGTTCATGTCGAAACTCTCGCGTCCCTTCGACCGCTGGCTCCCCGACACCTTCACCTCGGAAGGACTGGTGACGGTAGCAGGCTTATCCTACCTGGCGGACGACAGCAAAGCCCGCCGCGAACTTGATTTCAACCCCCGCCCCATCCGCGATGGATGGGCGGAAACTGTCCGCCACGAGATGAAACTACTTGGAATGTCGTGACAAATGTCCACGACTAACGATGCTATAATTTGATTATGACAACTCCGCCCACAAACCCCGAACCCGCGCCGCGCACTCCTGAACAGATCGAACAGGAGAAGCAAATGAAACGCATCATGATCGGCGTGATCGTTGGCGCGGTCGTCGCGCTTGCCCTGTTGGGATTGGCGATCTACTTCCTGCTTCAACCTGCCACGCCCACCGACAGGATCCGCGACATCTTCATCATCGTCGTCGCGCTCGAATCGCTCGTCATCGGGGTTGCCCTGATCGTGCTGATCGTCCAACTCGCCAGCCTGATCAACCTTCTTCAAAACGAAGTGCGCCCCATCCTCAAAGCCACCAGCGACACGGTCAACAACCTGCGCGGCACAGCGGAATTCCTCGGCGAGAATGTTGTCGAGCCTGTCGTCCAACTGAACGGCTATCTCGCTGGCTTGTACCGTATGTTAGAATTGATGGGACTTAAGAAAAAATAGAAATCCGCGCTGAGCGGAGTGAAACGAAGTCGAAGCGCATTTTCTGGCAATACGTCCTTCGACTACGAACTGGGAAAATCACCCAGTTCTCCGCTCAGGACGAAACTTAACCGTTAACCCCAAGGAGGTTACCATGTCTGATCGTGATGAATTCGGAGCCTTTCTCGTAGGCTTCATCGTCGGTGGTCTCACCGGCGCAGTCGTATCCCTGCTCTTCGCCCCGCAATCCGGCGAAGAGACTCGCGCATTGATCAAGGATAAATCCATTGAACTGCGCGACCGCGCTCAACACACCACAGAAGAAGCGCTCGCCCGCGCCGAAGCCGCCGCCGCCGAAGCCCGCGCCCGCGCCGACGAACTTGCCCGCCAGGTCCGCGAACGCGGTGGCGAAATGTACAACACCGCGCGCGAACGCGGCAAGGCGATCTATGATGACGCCCGCGAGCGCGGCAAATCCGCAGTAGACTCGCTTCGCAAAGGCAAAAAATCCGAAGGCGAAGAAGCCGCCGCGTAAGTTTCATCGAAACAACAAAACGAGGGTTTGGCGCAACCAAGCCCTCGTTTTCTTATTATGAAAGCGTTCCTGCGCCTCTTCTTCAAACTGCTCTATCACCAATTCGCTTTCACGTACGACCTCGTCGCCGCGGCGGTTTCGTTCAATCGCTGGAAGGACTGGACGCGGGAGATTCTTCCGCTCATCGAAGGGACGCGGATTCTCGAACTCGGCTTCGGACCGGGACACCTTCAACGCCTCTTACGACGGGACGGCTGGTTCGCCGTAGGAATCGACGAGTCGCCTCAGATGACTCGTCTCGCGCGGCGCAACACCAAGGGTCACGCGAATCTCACGCGCGGGCTGGCGCAACGCCTCCCCTTCGCGGACGAATCATTCGACACCATCATCTCGACCTTTCCATCGGAATACATCTTCGACCCGCGCACGTTGGCTGAGGCGCGAAGATGCCTGACGGTTAGAGGCAGGCTGACCGTCCTGCCTGCGGCGATGCCGAAGAGTAGAGTCCTCGAATGGCTGTACAAGGTCACAGGCGAGTCTCCCTCCGAATCGGAGGAGATCGTCAAGAAGAAATTGAAAGAGCCGTTTGTGAAAGCAAACTTTGAAACCGAAATTATCATACGCGATGTGCAATCAAGCCGATTGTTCATCATCATCGCAACAAGAACCAATTCGTAACGCCGACTTAAGTCGGCAGTACCCAAGCAAGGAGAAATGATGTTAAAAAAATTACGTGAACCCGTGAACAGCCTCACTCACTGGGCGGGCGCATTGCTCGCGCTTGGAGGCTTGATCGCATTGCTGATCATCGGCTGGGACACGCCCGCAAAGATTATCTCGCTGGCGATCTACGGCGTGAGTTTGATCGCCATGTTCTCCGCGAGCGCGACGTATCACATGGTGCGCGTGAAAGACCGCGCGTTGGAGATCTTCCGCAAAGTGGACCACGCCGCCATCTACCTGCTCATCGCAGGGACGTATACTCCGTTTTGCGTGAACGCCTTCGAGGGCTTCTGGAAATGGGGCATGTTGACCATCATCTGGTCGCTGGCGGTGATCGGCATCATCGTGAAGGTGTTTTACATCCGCGCGCCGAGGTGGCTGAACGCGGGGATTTATCTCGTGATGGGCTGGCTCGCCCTCGCCGCGGCTGGACAAATGCTCGCGGCTCTGCCCGCCTGGGTGTTGACATGGCTCATCATCGGCGGCGTGCTGTACACGCTTGGCGCAGTGGTGTACATCACCAAAATTTTCAACTTCAAGCCCGGCGTGTTCGGCTTCCACGAGATGTGGCATATTTTTGTCTTGCTCGCCGCCGCCGCGCATTACGTCGCGGTGATGGGAGTGGCGATATAAAGAATTTGTTGTACAATCGGGTTAGCATCCCGTCATACGACCGTTATGTGCGGGGAGGGTAATTTCAATTGAAGGGAGAATGAAACATGATCCCAAAATTAGACCGGCGGATGATTCTGCTGATCAATATCGGCTTGGCGTTGCTTGGGGTAACTCTTGATGCAATCAGCTTCAATATGTCGCAGTCATTTGGGCGGTTCTTTATGGAGTCTGTTGGAATCGGGTTGGTCGCAACTGGCTTCGTCAACTTCTTCGATAAACTGCTCGTCGAAGCGGATAAGGATGTGGAGATCGAGATCGTGGCAATGGAACGCGCCAAGACTAATCAAACCATCCACCGCTTGAAGTATCTGCACGAAAAAGTGGACATTATGGGGGTAAGTATCGCCGCCGTATTGCGGGAGATATCGGAAGATCCTCAAAACGAAATGGTCGACCGCATTCTCAGGCACAGCACAAGACTCCGCCTTATCTGCGTGCACCCCGAATCTCCATTCCTCATTCAACGAGCACATGAGGATCATGTTTCCTGGGAAGATCTCCACAACAGGCAAGTTCTAAGCGTTGAGAAAATCGTTAAGTTTTACAAAGCGCTTCTCTCAGCTTATCAACGCGAGACCCTGGCAGGAACTTTACGGCACAGTGCCATCGGCAGCGTGGAAGTGTGCCTGACCAATGACTGTCCATACCTGAGCATTTACCGCGTGGACGATACCATCTATTGGGGTTTATATACCACTAGTAAATCGGGCCACGAATCGCCACTGTTCATGTCGAAGAAATTGGACAAAGATGGAATGTTCGAACTACTCAAGGATCACATTTACTCGCTGCTTTCAAACGACAACAAAGACAACTTCACTTTAATCAAGATGGCAATGAAAGACCAGCCGCCAACGCTAAACCGCGCGTTAGCGGAGCAAATCCTTGGCGAAGATAAGGTGCGGGAACTTCTGGGTTAAGTGGAAAAATCCAATGCAATTCGCTATCGGGAGCCGCATGTGACGATGATGAGAGCGGCTCGGTAGTGATGCCGTCGGTATCGAAATGGCTTTCGATTTCGCGAGAGCGCCCCCATCATAGGTAAACTGCGGATAGATGTGCTTCACTTCAAAATCTGAAACAAATTGCTGTAATCATCCGTCCACAATTGAATGTTTGTGGAATACCCTCTTAAATCAACTGCACGCTCTTGAATGGCGGGGATATTCAACAACGCGGGGTCGCGGGCGAGCAGAATCCAATGGGAGACATAGCCCCCGTTTTCATCTCCCTCGTAGTTGACGCGCACCATGCTCAGACCGTAATACTTCGCCAATTGCCAGAACACGGGTTGCAGGTCAAGATGTAAGTTCGTAACGTTCGCGGCGATGATTCCATCGGGCGCAAGAAGCCTGAGGTATAACGCGAAAGATTCCTTTGTAACAAGGTGAACGGGGATTGAGTCACTGCTGAAAACATCGAGCGCCAGAACATCGAATTGTTGCGAGTCGCCATCCGCAAGTTCGCGTTCGAGTGAAATACGCGCGTCGCCGGGAACCAGCGTTACATCCGCCTGGCTGTCGCGCACAAATGAGAAATACCCGCCCTGCCCTTCCGCCAGCTCGATCACAACAGGATTGATCTCGTACAAACGATACGCGTCGCCGGGCTGACCGTACACGGTGAGAGTCCCCGCGCCGACGCCCAACATACCGACACGCATCCCTTTGCCGTATTTCGGATGATTTAGAATCGCCAACCCCGCCCCGCTCCCGCGAACAAAATATGCCGTTGGGATATCCCGTAAATCCCGGTCGATAAATTGCAACCCGTGGACCGTAATGCCATGCGCCATCGCATAAGCCGCCTCGTTTATACCGGGCACCATAACTTCACGCACGCGAATCACACCGTAGAAATTCCGTCTGGAAAATAATCCTCCCGAGAACGAATTGCTCAACACGGTCAACATTACCGTGACCAGCGCGAACACCGTGAATACAAATCTCGCTTTTTGCGTCGTGGCTTCCACGGCGTTCAGTGCCATATGGCTTTTTTCACGAAGCACCGTAAGAGCAATTCCAATCGTCATTGCCAGCCCGACGAAGAATTCCCAGTAGCCGTTGAAGATGACGGGGGCGATCAGGCTGACAAACAGTCCGCCGAACGCGCCGCCGATGGAGACCATTAAGTAGAAGGTTGTCAAATGTTCGGCGTCGGGGCGGAGCAGATATAGTTCCCCATGACACAACATACACGCGGCGAACAACAACAAACAATACGCGCCGATCTGCCAGTAAATGTGCAGGGAGGTGGCGTTGAGCATGACGAACAAGGTCAATGCGGTTGAAACGACAAACAACAACGCATACGCTTTTCGGTTATAGACGCGCTCACCTGAAAAAGTGATGATGAACGAGAGCAAATAAATTGTGAGCGGAAGGATCCACAAAAATGGAATCACCGCCACTTCTTGCGAAATTTGATTCGTGACCGAAAGCAGGAACAGCGACGCGGTCGCGCTCAACGCCAGCCACAGCGTGAACAAGGCTGGGGATGGATGTCCGCTTGACGAAGGCGAATCAACTTCCACTGGGGAGAGAGGCGAAGCGCGCGAGGAGCGAAACGCGATCCACACGGCGAAGAATCCAAAAAGCGCGAATCCGATCGACCACATCCAGCCCTGCGCGCGCAATGTCAGAAATGGTTCGATCAACACAGGGTAGGCAAGCAAGCCGAGCAGGGATCCAAGATTCGAGAGCGAATATAAACGCGCGTAGGATTGGTTCGGAAAGTTTCGGCTAAACCATGCTTGCATCAGCGGGCCGTTCGCGGCGAGGATGAAATACGGCAAACCCACAGACACAAGGAGCAGCGTGAAAATATGGACGATCGGCGCGTCGACATTTTGCGGTTTCCAACTTGCATCGGGCGTGATGGGCGACGCCCACGCGAGCGACAGACCGATCAGAACCGCGATGGAAAAAAGAATCAGCGCGGCGTGAATGAAAGTTTGCAACTTTATTTTCACATGACGGATGAGCCAATATGCGTACGCGTATCCGCCTGTGAGCAAGGCTTGAAAGAACAGCATCGCCGTCGTCCACACGGCGGGCGCGCCGCCAAACCATGGCAGGATGAATTTGCCGATGAGCGGTTGGATTTGGAAAAGAAGAAACGCGGAGAGGAAAATGCTGAGCGCAAAAGAGATATACATACGCCGATTGTACAGCAATGCGGGATTTCATGTACAATCACGCAATGCGACCGCTTGAAATCATCGCGCCACTATTACTGGCTACTCATCTCTTATGGCGCGCGCCGCGCCTGATGATGGTTCGTTCTCTGCCGTTACTCGCGCTCGCGTTGATCGTGATCCACTTTGTCGTCGAAGGTTATCGCTGGCAAATGATTCCCCTGTACGCGCTGACCCTTGTCGTTGCGACTTTTGCCATCTTTCAAGTGGAGAGTAGAACCGTCGCGTCATTCCTGACTTTTGGCTTGCTCACGGTTTCGATAGCGATTCCCATCTTTCTGCCTGTCCCGCGCATCGCCCGCCCCAGCGGGCCTTACATCGTCGGCACGCGCATCTATGAAATGGTAGACAACTCGCGCCGTGAAATTTATTCCGACAAAGATGAACTGCGCCGCTTCACGATTCAAATCTGGTACCCGTCTGAAGCGGACTCATCCGCCGAACACGCGCCGTGGATGGCTGATGCGAAAATCTATGCGCCCGCGATCGCGAGCCACATCGGCATGCCGTCGTTTTTTCTCGATCATCTTGCGTTGGTCAAAATCCCCGCATTCAAAGAAACAAAAGTCGCAGATTCGTCCGCGCCGTTTCCCGTGATCCTGTTTTCACACGGCTGGAACGGGTTCAACGCGCAGAACACCGAGCAAGCGCTCGAACTCGCCAGCCATGGATACGTTGTCGTCGGCGCGCAACACACTTACGGCGCGGTGGTGACGGTTTTTCCGAACGGCGATGTGGCTCTGAACAACCCGTCGGCATTACCTCCCGATGAAACACCCACCGCTGAGTACGAAGCCGACGCGCAAAAATTGGTCAACCAATGGGCGGGTGATTTGGGGTACACGCTCGATGTGTTAGCGACCATCAATAGCAGTGTGCGAAGTCCTTTTGGAAACGCCCTTGATCTCTCCCGCGTGGGCGTCTATGGACATTCCACAGGAGGCGGCGCGGCGATCCAATTCTGCGGCACGGATTCCCGCTGTACCGCCCTTCTCGGCATGGATCCGTTCATGCGGCCAGTTTCATACAAAGTGATTGATAACGGAGTAACTCAACCATCGTTCTTTATGTTCAGCCAGGTCTGGGCAGACGAGACAACAAGTCGCAACAACGAATTGTTCGATCGGTTTTACCCGAATGTCAAACAACCTTTGGGCGTGATCAAAATTGAAGGCACGGCGCATTACGATTTCACCGACCTGCCTTTGCTATCCCCTCTCGCCCCGCAACTTGGGCTCAAGGGTCCGATCAACGGGAAACTGGTCACAACGATTGTGAACGATTATCTGCTCTCTTTCTTCAATGCAACACTGAAAGATGGGCAGTTCGACAATTCAAGTAAATATTCGGAAGTGAAAACAATACATTAGCAGGGGCTTATGCTAAATCGGAAACGCCAGAGCCTTGATTTGCAGGAAGGCAGGCATACCGAGTAAGCGGTTGATCTAAACGCGCTACGAGGGCAACGGCAAACTATCAATTACACCAATGGCTGAGTATCTCAGTTTCCACATCCCAGCCGCGACTAGCATAAGACCCTATACGTGAAACAGTCTTTCCCCCGCGCGAATCGGCGCCTTCAGGCGATTTTCGGCAGGCGTGATCGGGCACGACCACATCTCGTTATAGGCGCAATAGGGATTATAGGCAACATTGAAATCAACCAGAAAGCGATCGCCGGGCAACGGCTCAGGCTCAAGGTAACGCCCGGCAGGGTAAGTCTCCTTCCCTGCAAGCGAATCGACGAACGGGAGGAAAAAACCATAATTTGCCTGATAAATCGTCAGTTCGGCATCCTGCCCATCCGCTTGAAATCTGAAACGCCCGTAGCGAATATATTCTTGCGTCCCCCCGGTGGACGTTTGCATCAGCATCGGAGTCTGCTCGGGAAAACGCTCCACCTTCACTTCAAGCCGTAATGCGGCATTCTCTTCAAAATAGTTCAACCCGTGAAAATCGCGTCTTTGCTCCGGGGTCAGCGGGCTTTGCGGGTGCCGCGCAAAGAATTCATCTTTCTCCTTACGAAATTCTGTCAGTTCGCTCATCGAGTCCTCCATGTGATTGTAATTCCTAGAATAGCATTTGAGCCAACTTCTTACACCCTCTTGCACAATTACTTTCCCTGTGCTATCGTTACTTCCACATGTCAAACAAAACCGTGTTGATCATCGAAGACGAAGGCGACGCCGCCGAACTGTTCGCCGAGATGATGCGCGTCAGCGGCTTTCGCGTCTTGAAAGTTTCGAATAGCGCTCCCGCCATCGACCTGATCTCTTCCGAAAAACCCGATCTCATCATCCTCGATATCATGATGCCCGGCATCTCCGGGCTCGACATCCTGCACCACATACATCACGATCCCGCCTTAACAAGCATACCGGTCGTTGTGGTCTCTGCCAAAGGCACCCCTGCCGATATCAAACGCGGCATGGAAGCTGGCGCAAAGATTTACCTGACCAAGCCCGTCGGTTTCCAGGAATTGAAAGAAGCAGTGACACGCGCCCTCGGCGATTGATTACATGAGCCTGATCCGCGCCTTCCTCGCCATCGAAATTCCTCGCGCGATTCAACTTGCTATTTGGCAGTCAACTTCCCCGCTCCGCAACGAACTCGGTCCGTGCCTCCGCTGGACTCCTGCCGAAAACATCCACCTCACCCTGAAATTTCTTGGGGACATTTCACCCGCAAGCGTGGACGAACTGACGCAAGCCGTTCGCGCCTCGGTAGACTCCATCCCAGCCTTCGACATCCAAGTAGGTGGATTCGGTTCCTTCCCCAATTTCAAGCGGGCGCGCATCCTTTGGGTGGGCGCCCAAGCCCCCACAGATCTGGACGCGCTGTTTCAAGGAGTAGACTCGGCGTGCGCGCGGCTGGGCTTCGCGCCCGAGGCTCGCGCTTTTTCTCCACACCTCACAGTTGCCCGCGTCAAAGCGGATGTATCCGCAACAGACCGTAACAAAATCCTCCGCTCACTCGAAGCCACGACAATTGACGTACTTGGCACTGCAAGGGTAGACTCGGCGCATCTATTCAAAAGCGACCTGAGACCATCCGGCGTGGTATACACAAAACTATTCTCCGCATCGTTAAAACCACAGTAACCACTTAAATCGTTATATTGTCATGAGGTGAAACCTGAACACACTCGAGCTCGCGCACAAGATCATCGAAGCCTTGGAGGACAAAAAGGGCGAGGACATTTTACTCCTCGACATCAAGGATATTGCATCATTTACCGATTACTTCGTTATATGCAACGGCACCAGCGACCGCATGTTAGACGCGCTCGCCAAAGGCGTGCTCGAAGCGACCAAATCGGATTATAAAAAAAAGGGTCGCATCGACGGACGCTCACAGGAAGGCTGGCTCGTGATGGATTACGGCGACGTGGTGGTGCATCTCTTCTCGCCGGACCAACGCGAGTATTACGATCTTGAAGAACTATGGAGCGAGGGCAAAGTACTGTTAAGAGTGCAATAATATACACCCGCAACGGTCACATTGCCCGGTAGCGCAACACGAACGTTGACGCGCGATCCAATCCTACATTTGCGACTGGAAAACCGATCCATGAATAAACGTTTCTCGACATACATCTCCATCATCTTGATCCTCTCAATTGGGTTGGCTGGTTGCGGAACGACGCAGACAGAAAATCCTTCAGCGACCGAGACCGCCCCCATCATGCCAGTAGACGACAGCGTGCTTACCTCGTCGGCTGAAGTGGTGGCTGAAAAATGGGCAAGCCTTGCCTTCATGGTCGGCGCGCAGACGGTG
>JAJTXU010000044.1 GCA_021462845.1 Anaerolineales bacterium | reverse complement strand
TTGCCGCGAATTTCACTAATTCACGCGAATTTTTAAAAAATTAGCGGAAATTCGCGTAATTCGCGGCTTGGTATTGGGGTTTTGCGTAAGTCCTACAAAATAAACTTTAGGTTGATCGTCATTGTATGGTTTAGCCCATCACCTCGCCACCAATGCCAGCGGACCTTTTGGGTTAATGAGCGGTTTTAATTCACTGTATGGCACAATCACAGTTTGCGGTCCCACCGCGTAGGGCGCGACCTGATACTCGTCGAAGGTGATCATGATTCCATCCAGCGTGATGTTCCAATTGCGGTAGTTCTCTTCCACCGGTTCCGCGCCTTGTTCGAACCCGCCATAAAACCCGATGTCGCGGCGGCTGAGTTCGGCGATGCAGAAACTCGAAATCGTTTTCAGGTATGCGGCGTCGGCGGCAAAGAGGTCATCGAGCAAAAGATCCCTCCCCTGTTCGAGATCGTAGTTGAGCGTCTTACTGTAGTGAAACGGATGCGCCGCCCCGTCGGCGTAGCCGGAAAAGTTGAATTTCAATGCCCATATTCCATTGTTCTGGTAAAGAAGAGTGTATTGGGCGTCGAAGGAACTGCCCGATGTGATGGGCGCGGCAGACATGTGGGCAAGCACATTGTCGCGGAAATATTGGATTTCATCCTGCATCATTTTTTCCGTTTTATTGTTAAAGTCTATGACGCGCTCATCCTCACTGCCAGCCAGCCGGGGAATCTGACCCGTGATGATGTACCTCGGCGACGCTCCCTCTTCCCGCATCGAGACCGTAGTGAGGCTGACCCGGCTACTCAACGGGATCGCATCTTGTGTGGGCTTCGCCTTGGCAGTGGCGGCGGGCGCTGGCGTGATGGGTATGCACGAACCCAGAATTACAATGGCAAGACCAAAAACCATGCCAGTGATCCTCGAAAAAGTATCCATCGCATCCTCCTTTTTCACTTTTTAACGATGGCCGCTTTATTTGAGTTCCACCCAAAATTTTGGCGTTCGTTTTTTTACGGTTCGCCGACTTCCACGTATTCGAACCCCGCGACCACCGGGGAATTTTCATACGATGCGGCGGTGACCCCAGCCTTGCCGGTGCCGAGCTCAAAGCGCGAGACATCCACGCGGCGGAGGACGGTCTCGTTTACGAGCAGAGTCAATGTATCGCCGGAACACTCCAGCCCAATAGATTGACTGGCGCCGCTGGGTTGCGCATCCTTGATCTTGCCGTCTGTGATCGGGGTATATTCCGCGACTCCCAGGGCGAGCCATTTTCCGTAGAGGATGTTATACAGCCCATCGGTAGAGAGGTTGAATTCCAGCCAACCATCGGTTTCGCTGTAACGACAGACCAAGCCTGCCGAGGCGGGTGTACCAGCCAGGTTTTGATATTGCGTTTCGATGCGAACATCGGCGTAGTCTTCCGGTCCGTACAGGGCGTAGAGCCAGGTGAAGGGCGAATCAATTTGAAGGAGGAGAGAGCCGTTCGCCAGGTTGACCGCCGGCACAGAGTCGTTCCCAGCTTGCAAGATCACCCAGCCGGCGATTGAGTCGTTGAACTCTTGAACAAAGAATCGAGGGAGCGCGGTCGGTGAAGGCTCGAAGGTCGGCGTAGGAGTCGGTTCGGGGGTTGATGTATCAGACAGAAGTGTGGGAAGAGGCGTGGAGGTTGCGAAGAGCGAGGCTGAAGGTGTTGACGTCGGGTTCAGAGTCGAAGTCTGACAGGCGGTGATGATGAGCAGGCATCCAAGAAGAAGTTTTTTCATCCCCTTTTTATAACATGATTTAAACGAGTTCGGTCAGCAGTTGCACTGCTGACCGAACTCATTAGTGGAGATGCCGGGAATTGAACCCGGGTCCGAAAGACTCGACCCTCGGAAATCTACGAGCGTAGCCTGCCGAATAGTTTCATCACAGAGATCTCGGCGGGCAGGTAACCCTGTGACCATCTGCTGGTCTTTCGCGCATTTAGCAGAGTCATACGCGGCACTCACACCATTGTTTCGCCCGGTCCGTCACCGGGTGGAGGACGGCTCCGGCGGACGTAGCGCCCTAAGGCGCTAACTGTTATGGTCTCATCGCATTAAGCGGCGAGGGGCATAGCAGCGTAGGAAGTGCGATTGGCACTTGATTGTTTGCGCTGAGTTTGCGAGTTCGGCGCCTCTCGGCTCGCATTCCGGAACCAGCCTCTCCCGTCGAAGCCTGTCATCCCCGCGATTGGGAGTGTTCCCGTTTTGCAAAATCATTATAGCATACTTGCAAGCGAGGCTTTCGGCTTGCCCTTGCGCCTTCTTTATGCTAGACTGTTGCAATACTTTTGTAAGGGATGCCGCGCATGAGCGAAAAAATTCTCATCATTGACGACGATCTTGACACCCTGCGCCTCGTGGGGCTGATGCTTCAGCGCCAGGGATATCAAATCAGCGCGGCAACCAACGGTCAACAGGGTTTGGATAAAGCGTTCGAGGAAGACCCAGACCTAATATTGCTCGACATTATGATGCCGGATATGGACGGCTACGAAGTTACCCGCCGGTTGCGGGCAAATCCTTCGACCACTGAAACCCCCATCTTAATGTTCACCGCCAAAACCCAACTCGACGACAAAGTGATCGGTTTCGAAGTGGGGGCAAACGATTACCTGACCAAACCCACTCATCCATCTGAATTGCAAGCGCGCGTCAAAGCGTTGCTGGCGCGCGCAAATGAAAAGAAGGGCGAAAGCGCGCCCGCCACTCCGGTGAACACTGGGCAGGATGGGTTTGTTGTCGGCGTGATCGGCGCGCGCGGCGGTTTAGGCGCCACCACTGTGGCGTTGAACGTTGCCGCCGGCTTACATACCCGCGCCAAGGGATACGTTATCCTCGCGGAAATGCTGCCCGGTCATGGCGCGTTGTCGCTGGAACTGGGGTTGAAGGCATCCACCGGATTGGTGGATATGTTGAGCGCCACAAAATTAGCGGACATCACCTCGGACAGCGTTCGTTCGTCCCTCACGCGCCACGCGTCCGGCTTGAACATCTTGCTTGCCTCCGATCGTCCGCGTGATATGCATTTGATCGGTCAAAGCGCCAACTATGGCGCGTTCATCTCAAAACTTGCGGCGCTGGGGCGATACATCATCCTTGATCTCGGCGCGGGATTGCAACCCTTCACACAGGTGGTGCTCCCGCATTGCAACGAGATCTTTGTGGTGCTCGAAGGCAATCCCAATACGATCATTAATACCAAGGCGCTCATCGAAGATTTGAATTCGTTCGGTATCAATTTGAAAAACATTCACCCGGTGCTCAACAACCGCGTGCGGTCAGACACGCAGTTGCCTTCCAGCCAGGTGCAATCCAAGTTGGGATACGAGATCCTCACCACCCTCACCCCCGCGCCGGAACTCTTCACGCAAGCCACCCGCACACAGACCCCCGCCGTCATTTGCCAGCCAGACAGCCTGACCACCCGTCAGATCGTCAAACTTGTTGACTTCATCGCCGAACAAGAGGCGATGCCTCGATGAGTTCCCCCTCCGCCCCTGCAACAGCGTCTGACGCTTTGCGCGCGGCAGAGTTATTTCGCAAAGCCAGGCGCGTTGTTATCTTAACGGGAGCCGGCATTTCCACCCCTTCGGGGATCCCAGACTTCCGCTCGGAGGGAACCGGATTATGGTCCCACAACGAGCCGCTGGAAGCCGCGTCGCTCACCACATTTCGAACCTCCCCTGAAAAATTTTTTCAATGGTTCCGCCCGCTTGCCGGGCAAATTTTTAATGCGCAACCCAACGCCGCCCATCTCGCGCTCGCCGATCTTGAAAAGCACGGCATTGTCATCACCATCGCAACCCAAAACATAGACGGGCTTCATCAAAAAGCGGGTTCTACCAAAGTCATCGAATTACATGGCACGATCCGCACGCTCTCTTGCACGCAATGCTTCAAAAAATACGAGTCGCCTCCCTTCCTGCAAACCTATATCGAGGATGGAACCATTCCCTTATGCCCAAGTTGCAATGGAATTCTCAAACCGGATGTGATATTGTTCGGGGAACAATTGCCACAGGCGGCATGGAATGAAGCGCAACGCGAAACGCGTCAAGCCGACTTGATGCTGGTCGCCGGTTCATCGCTCGAGGTCCTGCCTGTGGCGGGGCTTCCAATGCAAGCGCTGGATCGCGGCGCGCACCTCATTATCATCAACAACACTCCCACCTATATCAACGTCCGCGCGGATGTGGTCTTCATGGATAACGTGGAAACCATTCTGCCGGAGATCGTACAAAGAGCAATCCATGGCTGAGATCAAAACCCAAACCCTCGGAAGTTACCTGCGCCTGATCGAAATCTCGCGCGACCTTGCCTCCACCCTCGACCTCGATATCTTGTTGGATGATATCGTGCGCGCTTCGGCAGACATCACGCACGCCGAAGCCGCCTCGATCTTGTTATATGACGATACCGCGAGGCAATTGTATTTTCAGGTCGCCACCAACATAGACGATGCCACGATGCGCGGGCTTGTCGTCCCGCTCGATAAAAGCATCGCCGGCTGGATCGTGTTGAACCGCAAATCTCTGCGCATCGACGACGCCGAAAAAGACGAACGGATCTTCAGCGAAGTAGACCAGACCATCGGATATTCCACCAAATCTCTGCTGGGAATACCGCTCGTCACAAAGAACAAAGTGGTGGGGGTGCTGGAGGTGGTGAACAAAAAGCGCGGCAAATTCACCGATGCGGACGAATCGATGCTCAGCGTGTTGGGCGCGCAAGCGGCGGTTGCCATCGAGAACGCCCGCCTCTTCCAACAATCGGACCTGATCCAGGAGTTCGTGCATGAACTTCGCACGCCGCTGGCTTCGTTGAGCACCGCCACATACCTCCTGCTGCGCCCCGAGATGTCGCGCGAACAACGCGACCAGATCGTCAACAACATTCACAACGAAACCTTGCGGCTCAATTCGCTTGCCTCCTCCTTCCTCGACCTTGCGCGATTAGAATCGGGACGTGTGCAATTTCGCAAAACGCGTTTCAGCGCGGCAGACCTGCTCTACGAGGCGCGCGATGTGATGATGACCAAGGCGCAGGAAACGAACATTCAGATCCGCGTGGATGTTCCTAATGATCTGCCGCTCATGGAAGCCGACCGCGACAAGATCAAACAAGTGTTGCTCAACCTGACGAGTAACGCCATCAAGTACAACCGACCGAACGGTTCCATCCTGATCGCGGGGAATTACACCGACAACGATCTCTCTATCCTTGTGCAAGATACCGGCTTGGGAATCCCGGAAGAATCCATCCCTCATTTATTTGAAAAATTTTACCGCGTGCGCGACCATGAAGGCAAAGCGACCGGCACCGGGCTGGGGCTTTCGATCTGCAAGCAGATCATCCAGGGGCACAATGGGCGCATCGAAGTGAAGAGCAAGGTGGGCATGGGCACTTCGATCACGTTTTATATCCCGCGCGCCCAGCGGACGATACCCAGAGAATAAAAAATGGCGACCGCGTGGTCGCCATTTTTTACGGATTCAGCACAACTTTGAGCGCGCCGGGCTGCGCCGCATGTTCGAACGCTTTCAGCGCGTCTGTCAGCGAATATTCCGCATCGATCAACACTGTCGGATCCACCTGGCGGGATTCCATCAACTGCAGAGCCGGTTCGAACGGACCGCAGCGCGAACCGATCAGGTTGATCTCGTCCACCACAATGGATGAAAAATCGACGCTCATCTCGCCTTTATACGTGGATTTCAATACCAGCGTCCCTCGCGGACGAATTGCCTTCCGCGCCAACGTAAACCCGCTCGGCGAGCCGGTCGCTTCCACTACCACATCCCAGCGCCATTTTTGTATATCTTCCTCGTTGAGGATACGAATACCGCGCGCGGTTAGCAAGTCCTGCTGGCGCTGATGGCGGGCAACCACGCGCAGGTCGCAACCGGTCAATGCCAGCGTTTGGGCGATGAGTTGCCCCAGCCGCCCCGCACCAACAAGCAAGACCCGGTCGCCCGCGCCGATTTTGATCTGTTCCTGAATCTCAAGCGCGGCGGCGAGGGGTTCGGTGAACACAGCCATCCCGTCCGGTACGGAAGCGGGAACTTTGTGAAGGTTGGCGATGGGCAGGCAAACGTACTCGGCAAATACCCCGTCGCGGTTGACAATTCCCAGAACGGTTCGAGACTCGCAATGTGTGGGGCGTCCGTTCAGGCATTGTTCGCATTGACCGCACACCGCGTTGATCTCGCCCGCCACACGTTGACCAAGCCACGAAGCGTCGTCTGCTTTGACCACTTCGCCCACGAACTCATGCCCCAGAATTCCAGTGTATGGATAATACCCCTTCACCAGTTCGAGGTCGGTACTGCAAATGCCGGCCTTGCGAATCTTGACCAAAGCCTCATGTGGCTTTTGAGGTTGAGGCGCTTCGCGGAAATCGATCTTGCCATTTTCGAGCCATAACGCTTTCATTTATTCCTCCGTCGCCTTCCAGCCATTCCGTCCGCCGTTCTTTGCCGCGTACATGGCGATATCGGCGCGATGCAGAAATTGTTCCCAGTCCTCCTGCCCGTTCTTATATTGCGCCACGCCGATACTCACGGTCATCGAAATGAGTTTTTGTTTTGCCGCTTCCACTTGCAGGTTACGGATATGGTTGCATAAACGCGAAGCCTGTTCTTGGGCGGCGTTCAATTCGCTGTTGGGAAGCACGATCAGGAATTCCTCGCCGCCGTAACGCCCAATGGTATCCGGGTGGCGGATTTGTTCGCGCAGGCGCGCCGCGATCGTGCGCAGGGCTTCATCGCCCGCGGCATGACCGTACGTGTCGTTGACTTGTTTGAAGTGGTCGATATCCACCATCGAGATGGACAATGGCGTATTATATCGCGCCGCGCGGATGACCTCTTCCTGCAAATCCACAATGATCTTGCGGCGGTTCGGTAAAAAGGTAAGCGCGTCGGTATTGCTAATCTCGTGCGATTGCGCCAGCACTGCCTTGAGTTCGATTTCTTTGATCTCAAGGGTACGCCGAATCCGCCGGACTTCATCCTCCAACGCTCTAAAGTCTTTCACGAGCTGGTTATATTCCCTATTCAGGGTATCGTTATCTAGCACCGCGCCTCCCAAATTGACGTTCGAGCATGTCTACAGAAAGATGGATCATCGTCGGTCTCCCATGCGGACACGTCCGCGGCGAATCGCAGGCTTCGAGATCGGCGAGCAAGGCGCCCTGTTCATCTTTGGAAAGCGACATGCCCGCTCGCACCGCCATTCGTTTGCAGACGCGCGCGGCGAGTTTTTTCTCCACTTCATCTTTCATCGGCGCCTCGTCTTCTTCGAAATCCTCCACCAGCGCCCGCAATGCCGCGGAGGGATCACTGCCTGAGAACAAGACGGGCATTGCGCGGATTTGAAACGTGTTCGGACCAAACTCCTCCACGTCAAAACCAAAATACTTCAAAACTGGCAATTGCGAAATAAGCAATTGGGTGGATTGAGGCGGCAGGGTAATTGTGGACGGCGTCAGCAGGGTTTGCGAGGCGATGTTCTTCATCTCGCGTTGCGCCATGAGTTTTTCGAACAACACGCGTTCATGCGCGGCATGTTGATCGATAAGATACAGCCCATCGGGACCCTCCGCCACGAGATACGCCGCGCCGATCTGACCGATGAGGCGTAACAGGGGAATACGAGCAAACGATGATTGTTGCGTTTGGGAATCGGGAGACTGGAGATTGGAGATCGGAGATTGAGCCTCAGTCTCCAGTCTCCAATCTCTGTTATTCACTGATAACTGCTCACTGTTCACTGGATCACTATGCCCAATCGCCCAATCCAGCCCAGCCGAATTTGATTCCACGGGCGTCGCCCGCCCGCCCCACAAACTCGACGCCACATTCGGGACCGGAGAATACGCCAACAATGCCTTCCGCGCGGAACGTTGAACAAAGCTAAACACTTGATCCTGATTCCGAAAGCGAACCTCGGCTTTGGCGGGATGCACGTTCACGTCCACATCTCCAGGTTTGATCTCGAGGAATAATGCCGCGAGAGGATAGCGCCCCACCATCAACAGCGTGTGATATGCCTGCATCAATGCCGTAGACAACGCCACATCATGCACCCAGCGCCCATTGATGAAAAACGTTATTTCCTTGCGGTTCGAACGCGTCAACGACACAGGACTGATAAAGCCCGCGAGGGTCATACCCTCTTCCACGGAATGTACTTCGAGCATTTGCTTCGCCACATCCACACCGTAGAGCGCGGCAAGAATGGCGCGGCGGTCGCCATCGCCCGTCGTTTGCAAGACCACATTCTTTCCATCGGTGAGTTGGAATCGTTTCGCGGGGTACGCCAGCGCGTAGCGCGTGACCAATGTGTCGATAGCGCGGCGTTCGGTCATATCTGTTTTGAGAAATTTTAAGCGAGCGGGAACGTTATAAAACAAAGCTTCCACGCTAATTGTCGTCCCAACCGTAGCGCCGACTTTACTCGGCTTACCCGATTTTCCCCCCTCCACTTTCAACCTCGTCCCTTCTTTTTCGCCATCTACACGCGAAGTGATCGTCATGCGCGAAACCGAGCCGATGGAGGCAAGCGCCTCGCCGCGAAAACCCAGCGTCACAATGGAAAAAAGCTCATCGGAGCGAACCAGCTTGGAGGTGGCATGACGCGAGGCGGCAAGTTCAATTTCATCCGCGGGGATGCCGGAGCCGTCATCCGCAATTTCGATCCGCTTTTTTCCCGCTTCCTCCACATGGATGGTAATCGTGTTCGCGCCGGCGTCGAGCGAATTTTCGAGCAACTCTTTCACGACCGAAGCGGGGCGCTCGATCACTTCGCCCGCGGCGATCTGCGAGGCAACTTCCGGCGAAAGCAGGCGGATGGGCATAACGAGATTATACCCGCCCTTGCCAGCCCGGATTTCATGCGCAGGAAGCCGCCGAGTATTTTATAATCGCCCGATGCGATTCTCAACCCTCTTCTTCGACCTCGACGATACGCTCTACCCAAACTCCAACGGCTTATGGCAAGCCATCCGCGGGCGCATTCAGCAATACATGATCGAGCGCATCGGCATCCCCGAAAAAGACGCGCCTGCCTTGCGCGAACAATATTTCAAAATGTATGGCACCACGTTGCGAGGTTTGCAAGCGCGGCACAAGATCGATACGGACGATTTCCTCGCCTTCGTTCATGACCTGCCCCTCGGCAACTACATCACCCCCAGCCCGATTCAACGGGATGTGATCGCTTCGCTTCCCCAACGGAAGCTGGTCTTCACGAACGCCGACATCAACCACGCCCGACGCGTCCTCGCCGCGCTCAACCTCAGCGACCTCTTCAGCGGTATCGTGGATATCAACGCCGTCGCTCCGTATTGCAAGCCCATGCCCGAATCGTTTGCCATTGCGCAGGAACTTGCCGATGAGCCAGACCCGCGCAAGTGCGTGATGATCGACGATCTGCCGCGCACCACCCGCGCCGCGCTGGACGCGGGCATGGCAAGCATTTTATACGGCGCCGAAGCGCCCACCAGCGAAGCCAGCGGCGCCTTCGTGAACTGGCAAGATTTGCCGGTCTTGTTGGGGTAGGTTTTACGAAGCGCATCATCGAACGCCGATCATGGCATATCCCGCATGAGAACTTTCCTGCAATTCATCTACACCGCTCCAACAGATTCATTACAATCGTTTCAGCAAACGTTAATCCCCGCATAGTATCTTTCAGGGCAATGACCAACGGAGGCATTCGTGGATAAATCCATCAAACTCATTCTCGGCTCGATCGTCGGCTTCATTCTTCTGGCGGCAACTTTTTCGGCGGGGATTCTCGTCGGATTTTTCGTGCCAGGCGGCTCTCAACTGCCGATCGTAAACGACTTTATTCCGCTGCAACCCACCGCCGCGCCGGAGCAGCTCTCTGCCACCCCCGAAGATATGCAGACCCTGTTCGCCCCATTCTGGGAGGCGTGGAATATCGTCCACAGCGAATTCGTCGATCAACCGCTGGACGATGTGGCGCTGATGCGCGGCGCGATCCGCGGCATGATGGAAGCCGTCGGCGACAAGCAAACTTTTTACATGGACCCGGTGGTGTACGAGACCGAAACCTCGGCGCTTTCCGGTGAATATGAAGGCATCGGCGCGTTCGTGGATACGACCGGGGAATATCTCTCCATCATCAGCCCCATCGAAGGCTCGCCCGCCGAAGCGGCAGGGTTGAAACCCGGAGACCTGATCATCGCCATCGACGGCGCGGATATGACCGGCATACCGCCGGAAGAAGCGCGCCAAAAGGTTATCGGTCCCGCCGGGACAACCGTCACCTTGACGGTGGCGCGAGAAGGCCAGGAAGAACCGCTGGAATTCGTCATCACCCGCGCCAAGATCACCATTCCCAGCGTAACTGGAAAAATGTTGGAAAACGACATCGCCTACATCGACATCAACCAGTTCGGCGATAAGACCACCAGCGAACTCAACACAACGCTGGAAGAACTCCTCCCCCAAAACCCGAAAGGCATCATCATCGACCTGCGTAACAACGGCGGCGGATATTTACAAACATCCATCGAAGTGGCGTCTGAATTCATCGACAAAGGCGTGATCCTCTATGAGCAATACGGCGACGGAAGCCGCGATACGTATAACGCGTTGGGCAACGGTCGCGCAACCGAACTTCCCATTGTTGTGCTGGTGAATGAAGGCTCCGCCTCCGCCTCTGAGATCCTCGCCGGCGCATTGCAGGATTACGAACGCGCCAAACTCGTCGGCGTGATCACGTACGGCAAAGGCTCGGTGCAACAATGGATTCCGCTCTCCGGCGAAAACGGCGCGGCGCGTGTGACCATTGCCCGCTGGCTCACCCCCGATGATCGCCTCATCGACGGCGTTGGCTTAACCCCCGATTTCGTCGTTGAACTCACCGAGGAAGATGCCGCCGCCGAACGCGACCCGCAACTCGACAAAGCCATAGAAGTGTTGTTAGAATTGATCGCACAGAAATAAACGTTACCAGGCACACGCGTCTTTGAGATGCGTGGTCTACAAGGAGTTGCCATGTTTTTCGACCCAACCTATTTAATCTGTGTCGCGCTCCCATCGATGCTCTTGATGGGCATCGCCTCGTGGTATGTGAAACACGCCTACAACAAATGGAGCCGGGTGCGCGCAAGTAGCGGACTCACCGGCGCGCAAGCCGCGCAACAACTCATCTCTCGTTCGGCATACGTTGGCGAAGCAGGCGCCGATGGTTTGCGGAACGTTCGCGTGCTTGGCGTGGGCGGCAATCTCACCGACCATTACAACCCTCAAGATAAGACCCTCTACCTTTCTCCGAGCGTGGCAAACAGTCCGTCGGTTGCGGCGGTAGCGGTTGCCGCGCATGAACTCGGTCACGCAATGCAAGACGCGGAAGGATACCTCCCCATGCGATTCCGCTCTGCCCTTGTGCCGATGGTGAACATCGGCTCGAACCTCGGCTGGATTCTCATCCTCGCCGGGTTGATCTTCCGTTTCACCGAACTCGCCTGGCTCGGGGTATTCTTCTTCGCGGGGGGCGCGCTCTTCGCGCTTGCCACCCTCCCCGTTGAACTTAACGCCTCGGCGCGCGCAAAACGACTGGTGGCAGAAGCGGGCATCATCCGTTCGGAGGAAGAGCAACGCGGCGTGAATCAAGTGTTAAATGCCGCCGCGCTCACCTACGTTGCCGGCCTGCTCACCGCCGTGATGCAATTGCTGTACTACGTGTTTCTTGTCATTGGCATGGGCAGGCGCGACGATTAAGAAAGCCGCAATTGCCCCACGATAAAAAACATCGGAACTGTACTCCGATGTTTTTTTGTTTGCTTGTGTATAATCTTTCATCATGCGGAAATTCATCGTCATCCTGCTCGCTTTCTTGGGCGCGGGGTTCGTGTACCTCAGTTTCGGCGAAATCGAAAGCATTCTCCAAACGCTTCGGCGCGGAAACCTCTGGTTCATCCTGCTCGCCCTGCTCATGGAAAGCGGATGGATCCTGGTGGCAGGCGCGACCATCCTTGCCTTATATCGCATCCTCGGCTTGGATGAAACGCTGTATCGCCTGTCGCTCCTGTTTACAGCGGGGAATTTCATCTCCACCGTGATGCCCAGCGCGGGCATGGGCGCAGTGGCGGTCTTCATCAGCGAAGCGAACCGCAGGGAACAACCCACCGGCAAAGTGACCATCGCCAGCATGTTATACATCTTCCTCGACTACATCGCCTTCCTGTGCGTGCTCGCGCTAGGGCTGATCGTGCTCTTCCGCCGCAACCACCTCGACGCCGCCGAACTGACCGCTTCGGGGATCATGTTCTCGATCGCGGCACTGCTCGGCTTTCTCTTCTACCTCGGTTCAAAATCGGAAGCGCGGCTGGGCAACGCTCTGGCGCGTATTGCCCGCCTCCTCAACCGCATCGCCCACCCGTTTATCCATCGCGATTACCTCAACGAGGAAAAAATGCGCGACTATGCCCGCGAACTGGCAACCGACCTTCAAACCCTTCCCCAAAACTATCGGAAATTCGTCAAGCCCATGCTGTTTGCCCTTCTCAACAAAACCATGTTAATGGGCGTCATGACCGCGATCTTCCTTGCTTTTCAAGTCCCGTTTTCAGCCGGGACCATCATCGGAGGGTTTGCGATCTCCTATTTATTTCTGGTCATTTCCCCCACCCCGGCGGGAATTGGCATCGTGGAGGGCATCATGCCGCTCGCGCTGTCCTCTCTCAACGTGCCCTGGAGTCAGGCGATCATCATCACACTGGCATATCGCGGCGTCACATTCTGGTTTCCGCTGGGAGTTGGCGCATGGGCTCTGCGCATGTTACACATGACCCCAACGCAACAGGAAAGCCCAGCCTAATTCGATATGCCTCTCTCTTCCCTGTTGGATTTCTGGAAGCGCGACCCAGACACCGCCCCCAACCTCTCCGCCTGGCAGACGATTCCCCCCCGTCCCGCGCAAACGCATCCCTTTCCGACGGGTCTGCCTGCTCCACTTTCCCAAGCCCTGCTCGCCAGTGGAATTCACTCTCTCTATTCGCATCAATTCGAAGCATGGACAGCGACTCGACACAAGCAAAACATCATCCTCTCCACCGGCACTGCCTCCGGGAAAACGCTGGCATACAACCTGCCCGTTCTAACAGAATTGATCGCAAACCCGAATTCACGCGCGTTATATCTCTTCCCGACCAAAGCCCTCGCGCAGGATCAATTCTCCAGTCTTCAGTCTCTACTCTCCAGCCTCCGATTACCAAACCCCGCCATCTACGACGGCGACACTCCCTCCGCCGCCAGACCTTCCATCCGCAAAACCGCGCGCCTGGTGTTGACCAACCCCGATATGCTCCACACGGGAATCCTCCCTCACCACACCAACTGGCTGGAATTTTTCGCAAACCTCAAATTCGTTGTAATCGATGAAGCCCACACCTATCGCGGCGTTTTCGGCTCGCATGTTGCCAATGTGATCCGAAGATTGAAACGGGTGGCGAAATTTTACGGCAGTGCGCCGCAATTCATTTTGGCATCCGCCACCATTGGCAACCCAAAAGAACTTGCCGAAAGACTCGTCGAACAGCCGGTCACATGGATCGACAACGACGGTTCTGCCCGCGGACCTCGGCACTTCCTGCTCTACAACCCGCCCATCGTAGACGCATCCCTCGGCTTACGAAAATCATCCTTGCTCGAAGGGGTGAGGCTTGCCAGAGATTTGATCAACAGCGATGTTCAAACGGTGGTCTTTGCGCGATCCAGGCGAAGTGTTGAGATCATTCTGAGTTATTTACAAGGCGAGCTCACCCCAGATTCCAGCATTGAAACGCCTTTGATCCCCTATGAGTCTCTACCCCATCCTCGATCGTTAGTGCGCGGGTATCGCAGTGGCTATTTACCCGCCCAACGTCGTGAGATCGAAAAGGGACTCCGCGACGGCGCGATCAAAACTGTCGTTGCCACAAACGCCCTCGAACTCGGCATCGACATCGGCGGGCTGGGCGCGGCGATCCTCGTCGGCTATCCGGGCACCGTGGCTTCGGCAAGGCAACAAGCGGGCCGCGCAGGACGCGGGCTGGAATCTGCCGTCAGTGTGCTGGTTGCCTCTGCCAGCCCCATCGACCAGTTCCTCGCGCGTCACCCGGAATATTTTTTCGAGCGCTCGCCTGAACATGCGTTGGTTAATCCCGATCATCTGTTAATCCTGCTGGAACATTTGCGTTGCGCTATGTTCGAACTGCCGTTTCAAACGGGCGATGTCTTCGGCGCCATTTCGTCGCAAACGATTGAGGAGTACTTGAATTTTCTGGTTGAGAATCACGAGGCGCACTTCTCGGAGGAAAAATATTTCTGGATGGCAGACGCGTATCCTGCCGCGAACATTTCACTACGCTCCGCATCGCCGCAAAGTTTTGTATTACAAACCGTCGCAGACGACAAAGCGCGCGTCATCGGCATCGTGGACGGCGAAAGCGCGGTGTGGATGACGCATCCGGGCGCGATCTACTTGCACGAAGCGCAATCCTATTTTGTCGAAGAATTGAATCTCGAAGAACACACCGTTCGCCTCAAACCATTTCTCAGCGATTACTACACCGAACCTTTGCGGCAAACCAAAGTTGATGTACTCGCGATTAGTGAAACACACGAAACGCAATCCGCAGTTCGCAACACAAAAACGTGGGGCGAACTCAAGATCACCACGCAAGTGACCGGCTTCCGCAAACGACGCTGGCACACCCATGAAAATCTTGGCGAGGAACCGTTGGATTTACCCCCCTCTGAATTGCAGACGACCGGCTACTGGCTGACTCTCTCCGAAAAAACGATCGCGCGTCTACGCGACCTTGGGGCTTGGTCCAACGACCCCAACGACTACGGACCCGGCTGGGACAAGATTCGCGAACGCGTACGCGGGCGAGACAAGTTCACCTGTCAGGTGTGCGGCGTGGTGGAATCGGGCCGCCAGCATGATGTTCATCACAAAGTCCCATTCCGGGCGTTTACATCACGAGACGAAGCCAATCAACTAGAAAATCTCACCACGCTTTGCCCATCCTGTCATCACAAAGTGGAACAGAACGTTCGCATGAGGAGCGGACTGGCGGGGCTTGCATACGTGCTGGGGAATCTCGCGCCCTTATTTTTGATGTGCGACTCAGCGGACTTGGGAACGCACATCGAACCGGTGGAAAATAAAACCTTCGGTATGCCGACCGTCGTGTTGTACGATTCCATCCCGGCAGGAATCGGTTTCAGCCAGAAATTATTCGAACTGCACGATGAACTTTTTGCCCGCGCGTTGGAGTTGGTCGGCGCGTGCGCCTGCGCGGATGGTTGCCCTTCATGCGTTGGGCCCGGCGGCGAGAATGGATACGGCGGTAAACAAGAGGCGCTTGAGATTCTCAAAGTCTTTGCGCGATCGTCAGACTAAATTTCTACATTCTGTTAACGGTTTTCTTGCGTAGAACGATTAAGATGGGGACATTGAAAATTAATGCGGATTCGTGTCGCGAGATTTATCTCGCAATTCGCAATGGCGACATGAAACCAAAGCAAGGAGACTCACATGAGCAAAATCATTGGCATTGACTTAGGTACAACCAACTCGGTTGTGTCGGTGATGGAAGGCGGATCGCCGACCGTCATCTCGACCGCGGAAGGCGGGCGACTCTGCCCGTCGGTCGTGGCGTTCAACAAGAACGGCGAACGACTCGTCGGTCAGACGGCGAAGCGGCAGGCGGTGATCAACCCTGAAAACACGATCTACTCCATCAAGCGTTTCATCGGTCGTCACTTCGACGAAGTTGAATCGGAACGCAAGATGGTCCCTTATGAAGTTGTAAAAGGCCCGACCGGCGACGTGCGCGTGAAGATCCCGATCACGAACCGCGAATATTCGCCGCAGGAAATTTCGGCGATGATCTTGGGCAAGTTGAAGTCCGACGCCGAAGCGTATTTGGGTCAGCCGGTCACGCAGGCGGTCATCACCGTCCCCGCGTATTTCAACGACAGCCAGCGCCAAGCCACAAAAGACGCGGGCAAGATCGCGGGTCTCGAAGTGATGCGCATCATCAACGAACCGACCGCGTCCGCGCTTGCGTATGGACTCGATAAAAAGAAAGATGAAACGATCCTGGTCTTTGACCTCGGCGGCGGCACGTTCGACGTGTCGGTGTTGGAAGTCGGCGAAGGCGTGATCGAAGTGAAAGCCACGAACGGCGACACTCACCTCGGCGGCGACGATTGGGATCAAAAGATCGTCAACTGGGCGGCGGATGAGTTCAAGAAAGAGCAGGGCATTGACCTGCGCAACGACCGCCCCGCATTGCAACGTTTGCGCGAAGCCGCGGAGAAAGCGAAGATCGAACTCTCCACCGTGATGGAAACGGAACTTAATCTGCCGTATATCACTGCGGATGCGAGCGGGCCGAAACATTTGCAATTGAAACTCTCGCGCGCCAAATTCGAGCAGATGACCGAAGACTTGCTCAACCGTTGCCGCAAACCGTTCGAAGCCGCGTTGAAAGACGCTGGCTTGGACGCGAGCAAACTCAACGAAGTGGTTCTCGTCGGCGGTTCGTCTCGTATGCCGATGGTGCATGACTTAGTTCGCAAGTTGACGAACGGCAAAGAACCGAACAAAGGGGTGAACCCCGATGAAGTGGTGGCGGTCGGCGCGGCGATCCAAGGCGGCGTGCTCGGCGGCGAAGTGAAAGATATTCTTCTGCTGGACGTGACCCCGCTCTCGCTGGGCGTCGAGACGATGGGTAGTGTGATGACGAAGATGATCGAGCGCAACACAACCATCCCCGTCCGCAAGACCGAAACGTATTCGACGGCGGCGGATAATCAGACCGCGGTTGACATCCACGTTTTGCAAGGCGAACGCCCGATGGCTGGCGATAACATGTCGCTCGGACGATTCAGACTCGACGGCATCCCGCCCGCGCCGCGCGGCATCCCACAAGTGGAAGTGACGTTCGACATTGACGCGAACGGCATCTTGAACGTGGCGGCGAAAGATAAAGCCACCGGCAAAGAGCAGAAGGTGACCATCACCGCTTCGACGAACTTGAACAAGAGCGATATTGACCGCATGGTGAACGAAGCGCGCTCGCACGAAGCGGACGACCGCAAACGCCGCGAGTTGATTGACGCCAAGAACACGGCGGATAACCTCGTGTATCAAACTGAAAAAGCTCTGCGCGACCTCGGCGATAAAGTCCCTTCGGCAGAACGCGGCGAGATCGAGACCAAGATCAACGATCTTAGATCTGCGGCGCAGAGCGACGATATCAACAACATCAAACAGGCGTCTGAAAAGGTGGAACAAACTTTCCACGCGCTGAGCCAACAACTATACGCGCAAGGTCAGCCGCAACCTGAAGCCGCGGGCGGACCCGCAACACCTCCGCCAACCGACGGCGATGTGATTGACGGCGAAGTGAAAGAGTAAACATCACCAGACTTCCGAAGTCTCGAAGACTTCGGAAGTCTTTTTGTAAGAACAAACTGGCTGTGAGTTTCGTTAATAGCGATAAACTCGAAACCCTTTTGTTTTATAATCCCTTTCATGCAAAAACGTTTTAACCGCAAGTGGATCGCGCCGATCCTGCTCGTGATCGGCATCGTTATATTTTTCCTCCCGCCCGTCTATTCACGCGCCATGCCGCGCATTGACGGCTGGATCGCGAGCGTCAAATATCTCATCAACCCGCCGGATGAAGCCACCTTTCAGCCGCAACAACAAACCACAGTGGATACCGCCGCCACACAGATGATGCAGACTCATGTGGCGACTCAAACTCTTCAAGCGACTCTCACTCCCACGCCCGGTCCAACACTGGCGCCGACGGTCACTTCGACGCCTCTGCCTGCTTCAGTCAATTTGACCGGGTTCAAATACGTGGACCAAAGGAATCGCTGGAATTATTGCGGTCCCGCCAACTTGACCATGGCGCTGGATTTCGTCGGCTGGGGCGGCAACCGCGACGATATCGCCCGCGTCATCAAGCCGGGGATTCAAGATCCGAAATTGGATTTCATCCAACAGGGACGCAGTGACGTCAATGTGATGCCTTACGAAATGGTGGATTTCGTCAACGATGAAACAGAATATCGCGCGTTGTCGCGTCTCGGCGGCGACATTGATGTGGCAAAACGATTGCTCGCGGCAGACTTCCCGTTCATCGCTGAAAAAGGTTATTACGAGAAAGATTACACCGGCAAGATCGCGTGGCTTGGGCATTATCAATTTGTGACGGGGTACGACGATGCCAAAGGCGAGTTGATCGTTCAAGACACGTGGAACGACGGACCGAATTTTCATATCCCTTATGATGAGTTCACATCCAGCGAAGCATGGCTATCGTTCGACAATATTTTCATTGTCGTGTATGCGCCCGAACGCGAAGCCGAGTTGTTACAAGTTTTGGGTCCGTATGCCGATGATGCGTGGGCATCGAACCATGCTCGGGAAGTTGCCGAAGAGCGCATTGCCGACTCCGAAGGCATTGACCAATACTTTGCATGGTTCGCCAAAGGGACGAGCCACGTGGAGTTGTTCGAGTATGCCGATGCCGCAACCGCGTATGATCAGGCGTTTGCCATCTACAACGAACTCGGCAAGGACGACAAACAACGTCCGTATCGCATGATGTGGTATCAAACGGGTCCGTACAAGGCATATTTTTACACCGGTCGCTATCAAGATGTGATTGACCTTGCCAACGTCACATTGACCGAGACCATCTCGAAGCCGACATTGGAAGAAAGCATCTACTGGCGCGGGCGAGCCAAATACATGATCGGCGACACGCCCGGCGCGATTGCCGATTTCCGCGAAGCGCTGAGACTGCATCCGAATTGGAGTCCCGCCATTCAAGCGTTGCAAGATTTGGGAGTACAGCCGTAATAGTTTGGTAGTTCGATAGTTGCGTAGTTTGATAGTTGGATAGCGCGGAGTTGTCCTTTCTAAAATTCAAGGAGGATTGTGTCATGGCAAAGATTTCGCGTTTTGAAGATCTGCAAAGCTGGCAAAAGGGCCGTCAACTCACAAACTATGTATATGATCTGACGGAGCATCCCAAGTTTGCAAAAGACTTTCGTCTGTGCGGTCAAATTCAGGATGCGGCAGGTTCGATCATGCACAACATTGCTGAGGGGTTTGATTCGGGTACAAATCCTGAATTTATTCGCTTCCTCAAAATGTCGCGTCGCTCTGCGAGCGAGGTGCAATCCGAACTCTACCTCGCTCTTGATCGCAAGTACATCAGTCAGGATGAATTGACCTCAGCCTACAACCTCGCAACCGAAACCAAAAAACTCATCAACGGCTTAATCGCCTACCTAAGAAAACCCAAACCACGAAACTAAAAACCACCCAACTATCCAACTATCTAACTATGAAACTCCTCCACTTCGCCGACGCTCACATTGACATGGCAAACTACGGACGCCACGACCCCGAAACGGGACTGCCTCTGCGCGTGCTGGATTTCCTCAAGTCGCTGGATACCATCGTGGACGCGGCGATCGCGGAACGGGTGGACTTGGTCATCTTCGCGGGCGACGCGTACAAGGATCGTTCTCCCGCGCCGACGTTCCAGCGCGAGTGGGGAAAACGAATCATGCGACTCTCGCAAGCGAAAATCCCGACATTGTTACTGATTGGCAATCACGACCTCTCTCCCGCCATCGGACGCGCCCACGCGATCCAAGAGTTTGACACGTTGCAAGTTCCATTCATCAAAGTGCTGGATAAGCCGCAGTTTTTGACGCCGGGCGATCTGTGGGATGTGCCTGTGCAAGTCATTGCCATGCCGTGGATCACGCGCTCGGGTTTGATGGCGAATCTCGAAATGAGCGCGGCAGAACCTAGCGAAATATTTTCCAGTCTCGAAACTCGAATCTCCAGTCTCATCGAGGAATATATCAGTGAAGCAGACAAGTCCCTGCCGTTGATCCTCACCGCCCACGCCTCTGTCGAAGGCGCAACGTTTGGCTTGGAGCGCATGGTGATGTTGGGAAGCGATTTAGCGTTGCCAACTTCGGTGGTGAAAGATACGCGACTCGATTATGTGGCGATGGGGCATATCCACAAGCCGCAGGATGTGAACGAGGGGAATCATCCGCCCGTCATTTATCCCGGCTCCATCGAACGCATTGACTTCGGCGAGATGAAAGACGACAAGTTCTACATCCTTGCCGAGGTGGAGCGGGGAAGCGCGAAGGTGGAGTGGAAAAAGATCGAAGGGACGCGCCGGTTCATCGAGCGGCGGACCAGCCTCACGTCCAGCGAGAACGTGACCGAGTTTTTGAAATCCCAGTTGCCGAAAAATTTATCCGATGCCATCGTCAAGTTGACGGTGGAATATCCGCGTGAGTGGGATGCTCTAATTGATGAATCTGCATTGCGAAAATTTGCGGCGACTGCGTTCGAGTTTCATCTTGTGAAGAAACCGAAGATTGAGGCGCGTGTTCGTATTCCTGAGGGGCAGGTGGTCAGCAGTATGAGCCCGCTCGAACTGCTTGGACAATATTTCGACTCGTCCAAAGTGAACGACGCGGACGAATTGAAAAAACTCGCGCAGGAAATTATTTCGGAAGATCAAATCTAAAATTGCCAATCGTAAATCGCAAATTGAGAGAGGTGAATCTTGTCGCAGAAAAATCCCAACTACCGCTGGTTCGTCGTCGCTATCTTTTTCTTTTTCATGCTCTTGCACCAGACCGACAAGTTGATGATCGGCTCTCTGCAAGTGCAGATCAGCGAAACGTTCGGGCTGAACGATTTTCAATGGGGGCTGGTCAATTCGGGCGCGTTGGCTGTGGCGACGGTGTTGTATCCGCTGTGGGGATATTTATACGATCATTACGCGCGCTCCAAACTGCTGGCGGTGGCGTCGTTCATTTGGGGCGCGACCACTTGGTTGAACGCGGTTGTGCGCACCTACACGGGATTTTTAATTACGCGCGCTTCAACAGGCATTGACGATTCTTCGTACCCCGGCATTTACACGCTCGTTGCAGATTATTTTGGTCCCAACTTGCGCAGTAAAGTCTATGGCATTTTGCAAGTTGCGCAACCGCTTGGGTTTTTGATGGGCTTGATCCTCGGGCAAATGGTCGCTCCGCTGATCGGGGGCTGGCGTTCGGTCTTTTACATCACGGGCGGTTTGGGAATTGTGATCGCGCTCTTCATTTACTTTGGCGTGAAGGATATGCCGCGCGGCAAAGCCGAGCCCGAATTCGAGAATGTCCCCGAAATGGCGACCTTCCGTTTTTCGTGGGCAGAAGCAAAGCAGATCTTCCAAAAGCGCACGATGTGGTTCATCTTTTTACAAGGGTTCGCCGGCGTATTCCCGATACAGGTGATCATCTTCTTTTTCTTCGGCTATCTTGAAACTGAGCGCGGCTACGATTCCAACCGCATCATCGCTACGATGGCGCCGGTCATTTTGATCCTCGCGGCGGGATATGTCGTCGGCGGATTTCTCGGTGATTTCTTTTTCCAACGAACGAAAAAGGGACGCATTCTCGTTTCGAGCGCGGGCGTTTTGCTGGGCGCGATCTTTCTCTACTTTGCCATCACCACGCCGCTGGATCAACCGAATCGCTTCTTTCTCCTCATGTGCCTGACTGCCGTTTTCATGCCTATCTCGTCCCCGAACGTGGTCGCCACCGTCTACGACGTGACGGTCCCCGAGGTCCGTTCGACGGCGCAAGCGATAGAATATTTCATCGAAAACAGCGGAGCGGTCACCGCGCCCGCGCTTACCGGCGCGTTGATCGTCGCCACCGGGGACAGGTCGTTTTCCATTCTGGTCATCTGCGTTACCGCATGGCTGGTCTGTTTTCTGTTCTACCTCGGCGCGTTGTTCACGATTGATAAAGACACGGCTCACCTGCGGAGTCAAATGCAAGAACGCGCGAAGACGATGTGATCCCGGTGATCGGGGGCGACAATGATTTTTCAATTTCTAAACCTTGACAATTTAGAACATGTGTTCTAAACTGTGGGCATTGACCGTTCCCCCCTTGTTTTGTGGCTAAACCCACAGGAGACCCCCATGAACCGTTCTTTGTCTGTCAAACTTCTGCCTCTCATTCAAAATGCCGCCCATCAACGCGGATTGATCTTTGGAGGGATCATCCTCAGCGCCCTGCTGGGATTTGAAATCTTCAACTTCTCCAGCACATCATTTGCCCTGCGTGATATCCTCGGCGACCTCGCGTTCGGTCCGTTCAAATGGGCAACCGTTTTGGCGCTCGCTTTCTGCGGTATTGACTTTGCCGGCATTGCCCGCATCTTCACCCCTGAAAAAGGGCGCGATGAACCTGCCGAAGTTTGGTATTTGCTTGGCGCCTGGTTGCTCGCCGCGGCGTTCAACGCCACGCTTACCTGGTGGGGAGTATCGATTGCCATTCTCCAACACAATGCCCAGGGTGGCGCTCTGCTTGGGCAGGCAACGATGACAAAAATAGTGCCAGCGCTCGTGGCAGGGATGGTGCTCGTGATCCGCGTGCTGTTGATCAACACCTTTTCCATTGCCGGCGAACGAATCTTTTCGCTGGATGACAACCCCTCCGCTCATCAGGGTTTCAACAACCGACCGTCGTATCGCCCCGCCAGTGAGCCTGCGCGGGCTTCCAATTCGTCCTTTCCGCGCCCCGCGCCTAAACCCGCCCCTGCGAACTACTCGCAACCGCTCTATAACGAGCCTACCTATCACCCCATTGGTATGACGGCGCAAGCGGGAGGCAATGAAAATCCTTCCTACCGGAGGTAAATTCACACAAAGTTTTTCCTTCTTCAACCCTTCTCCTACAATTGAAGAACATCCAACAATCAAAGACGCCGCGCGGATGCGCGGCGTCTTTGATTACTTACGGTAGAGGGTGAGATACGCCCGGCTGATCGTACAGCCATGTTTTTCTGAACGGCTTCGGGCGGAACACGGAGAAAAACAACAACGGGCGATACCCCATGCGGCGGAAGAGATGCAGCGACATATCCGACGGGATGGCGATCATTTTCTTCACGCCTAACTTGATCGCCTCCGAATGAGCGGCATGGACAAGCGTGGTGGCGAGCCTGCGCTGGCGATATTCCTCCAATACATACAGTTGGTTGATGTAGCCCACGCCGCGATATTTTGTTACAAGCTGAACCCAGCCCACTGCCACTCCCCCATCTTTGATGAAAAAGTTGTGGATGTGCTTGTCGCGCAAGGTTTGCACATGAATGCGCTCGCCTTCGGTGGTCAGGCTGTTATTGGCGGCTTCGGTCTGTTGTATGGATGTTGCTTTGTGGATGTTGAGCGGGATGGTGCTCACCTGCAAGGGCAGGTCGTAGCCCACAATAGGACCGGTGCGCACAAACTCGTGACCCATTGTTGAAAAATGTTCTTTCAGGCTGTGATCGCTGGGGCTTGTATGAAAGATATTTACGATGTGCTTTTTCCCCTCGGGGATCGGATACGCCCGAACGGCATCGGTCACCTTGTGAATATCCGCGCTCAGGGCGAGAAATTCATAGTGGAAGGAGGCGATCGGCGCGTCGTTGTACATGGACACCCCGATCGGACCCGCCTCTTCGTAGCGCGTGCCATACACCACCTGATACACGTGGTTGTATGAGGCGATCATCGCCTCCACCGCCCACCAATTGGGGATATCTTTTCGCGCAGTGGTCATGCAGTTATGACGTATTCCCCCTCTCAATGGTTACTGTTTTTATTTGATTCTCTTACACTTTCAATATTGGGGCGCAGATATTCTCTTTATTGTCAGTACTTCACGAAAGCGTGTGTTTGGCGGTCTCTACCGCCGGGTTTGCGCTAGAGAGCGCAACCTACGCGGGATTTCTCGCGATCTATTGATTATCGGCGTGAATCAACGCGCTTCGCGGTCTGCGTCCAAAAGGTCTTCTGCCAGGTGATCAGTGTTTTTATTGTAAGGTGGTTTCTCCGTTCGAGAATACGTAGAAACTCCCGCCATGATCGTTCACAAAGTCGGTGACGATATAGCCCGCGCTGAATGCGGTCTCGAAGACCTCGCGCGTGAAGAAACGCCAATCGCGGGCGAGGGCGAAATCTTTTTCTTTGAGCGCGTTGAAATCGGATGGGATTTCGGCGAGGGCAAGTTTTCCCTCAAGGGGCGAGAAATGTTCAGGAGGGCGAGGCAGGTTCCCCGTCGAGGCATGAGGCGCGTAGAGGGGTTGCAATTCTGCCTGCGAAAAATGGTCGAGGTTCAACGGCTTACGGACGCGCTTGCCCAACCTCCGTTCGACGCGGCGAGTGTTGATCCACCAATCTACCTGAAAACGATCGGAGGGAAGCCCCGCGTTCAGCCCGTCGCGCATGTCGCCGTATTCCGCTCGGCGATACGTGTTACAGACCGCGCCGAGTTTGGCGATGTTGAGGTAGGCGTTGCGGCTGAGAAGCGGATCGTACGTCCAGGTGATGTGGTCGAGCCCCTGGTGGCGGACGATCTGCCATTGGGCGCGTTTGAGCGCGAAGCCGATGCCGCCGTCGCGGTGATCGGGATGGATGCCCAGCATGTGCGAGCAGTGTTTGGGGCGCGGACCATCCGGCGTTTTTTCGATGCCGGGAAACCCAAAGACAAAGCCGATGAGCCGGTTTTCGAGATACGCGCCCGCCACGATGCCTCCGTTATGAATCGCGGCGATGAATACATGCGCGGGCACAACGTCTGTTTCGCTGCCATGCCACACCTGGCGTTGCAGTTCTTCGACGGCGGTCATTTCTTCGGGGGTTTCGAGGATTTTGATAACGGGCGCGGGCATGAGAAAAATCTTCACAAAGGATAACACAGGGTCGAAAAAGCTCTGCGGCTACAGATCGATCAACGCGAAATACGAAGCGCTTCTTGAAGCCGTTGCAGGAGCGGCTTGCGCGTAAGGTAGTCGAGCCGGTAGCCAAAACGGGCTGGCATCAAGCCGAAGTTGCGCGAGAGGTTTTCCACCGGGCAGGTGCGGTTGACGGCGATGTAATCGAGCCAGTACGTGGAAATGTTCGCGCTGGGGATCATCGGGTCGAGCGTGACGAACAGTCCTCGCATGAACGGGATGGATAACGGAAGGAAGGCACGCCTTGCGCTTGAGATGTTCATGATCGTTTCAACGATCTGCCGAAAGGTAAAGTACTCGCCGCCGCCGATCTCGTAGGTTTCATTCACCATATCGGGGTTCTGAAGCGCCCACAACAAGGCGGTTACGAGATCCTCCACCCACAGCGGCTGGAGCAGAACCTTGCCATCGCCGGGGATTGGGAAGACAAACGGAACAGCGCGAAGAATTGCCGCGATGTTATTGGTGAAGATATCTTCGGGACCGAATACGATCGTCGAACGGATGATGGTGTGCGGCACGCCGCTTTTGCGAATGTGCTCTTCGGCGATTCCCTTCGCCTTGTGAACCGGGAACGCCGACATGCGGTCGGCGCCCACGTGGCTGAGGAAGATCAGGCGTTGTACGCCCGCGTCCTGCGCGGCTTGGGCAAGGATGCGCGTCCCCTCCATATCGGTGTTGAACAAATTCCCATGGCGCCCATAACCCGACGCGCTGGCAAGATGGAACACCTGATGGACGCCGCGCAGCGCCGCGCGCACGCCTCTCTCATCATTGAGACTGACCACCGAGACCTCGACCGGCACGCCCTTGGGCAAGCGCGGCGTTTTCGGCGAAGGACGCAACAACACGCGGACTTCCTGTCCCGTGTCTGAGAGGTGACGCACAAGCGCGCGACCGACGAATCCCGTCGCTCCGGTGACCAATATCATGGCGAAAATTATAGCAGAGAGGGAATGGTAAATCGCGCAGAGCGCAGTGAGTGATCTCGGATTGGCGCGCGCCAAACGCAAACAGGCATTTTCGTTGGGGAAAATGCCCACCACATCAGTGCGGAGTCCGATTTCGCGGTTCAATCGCTCGAGGCTGTTGTTCGAGCGGAACGCTCATACGGCGCGGCTCCCAGGTAGTGTTGCCGCTCCGCTTTCATCGCCGTGTGAATCACCAAACAGATCAGTTCTGGCAGGTAGTCCCAACCGGGAGCACTCAAAGGTTGTAGATAGCCCAAAAGACTAACCACGGAGACACCAAGTCACGGAGTTTTTTTAATTGTTTTTCTCCGTGTTTCCGTGACTCC
>JAJTXU010000043.1 GCA_021462845.1 Anaerolineales bacterium | reverse complement strand
ACATTTTCCGTTGACCCAACGTAGTATCTTTGCAAATGCTGGCTGTAAAGAATGTAAACGTAAAACAAGTCGGGGCGACAGGATTCGAACCTGCGACCTCTTGCTCCCAAAGCAAGCGCGCTAGCCGGACTGCGCCACGCCCCGAAGGACAAACTAAATTTTCAAAACCGAGGCTTTGGCGCAAATGCGCCACGCGCTAGCCGGACTGCGCCACGCCCCGATGAAGGGTGAGGGGGGTTGCAATCCGACCTTGGCGCAAATGCGCCACGCGCTAACCGGACTGCGCCACGCCCCGATGAAGTGCGACGAGTATAATGCGTCGGATGAACAGCCGTCAAGCGACAAAACGGATAGCGATTCTCTTCGCGCTTCTTTCCATCCTTTCTGCCTGCTCCTCCCAGGCAACATCAACCTCCACAATCGTTCCAGCGACGGCAACTTCAACCCTCACGCCGCTCCCTACGTTTGCCCCTTCTACAACCACTCCGACATCCACGCCCATTGCCTGCCTTGCCAAACCTGGCAGGCTGGAAAAATCATTTCTCGAATCCTCTACTCCTCCGCAAGAGTTCATCGTTTACCTGCCCCCGTGCTATGATGAACGCGCCGACAAACGCTACCCTGTCCTCTACCTCCTGCATGGGCAAACCTACACTGCCGATCAATGGATACGCCTCGGCGCCACAAAGGCTCTCGACAGCCTCATCGTCAGCGGCGAAACGATGCCCTTCATCGTCGTATTCCCCGACGACCACTATTGGTACACCCCCGCAGGGACCACCTTCGGCGCGCGCCTCACCGACGAGATAATCCCATTCATCGACAAAACCTACCGCTCCCTCCCCGACCCTCGCTACCGCGCCATTGGCGGCATGTCGCGCGGCGCGGGCTGGGCGTTGAATCTTGGATTAACCCGCCCCGACCTGTTCAGCGTCATCGGCTTGCATTCCCTCGCCGTATTTCAACGCGACGCCTCCAAAGTGGCGGGATGGATCCAGTCCATGCCCCTCGCCTCGCGCCCCAGCATCTTCATGGACATTGGCGACAACGACCAGGAACTTGCCTCCGCGACCCAGATCGAAGCCATCTTCGCCCAATTCGATATTCCGCACGAGTGGCACATCTACACCGGCGAACATACCGAAGAATACTGGTCTGCCCACGTGGAAGAATATATCCGCTGGTACGCGGAACAGTGGAATAACCAATAATCAGGAGATCACATGAACATCCTCGTTACCGGCGGAGCGGGCTACATCGGCTCAGCCACGGCAGAAGCATTGATCCACGCGGGGCATTCCGTCAGCGTCTACGACTCGCTCGTCACCGGTCATCGCGCCGCGGCGCCGGAGGGGGCAGACTTCATTGAAGCCGATCTGGCGGATAGTCACACATTGATTGAAACTTTCACCAAAAATAAATTCGACGCGGTCATGCACTTCGCGGCATTCATCGAAGCCGGCGAAAGCATGAAAGACCCCGGGCGCTTTTATCAAAACAACTTCACGAACGCGCTTACGCTGGTAGAAACAGCCGTACGGGCGGGAGTGAAGCGGTTCGTGTTATCGTCCACGGCGGCGGTGTTCAAATCCAGCGAAGAGCCGCTCAACGAAGACTCGCCGCTCGGTCCCACGAACGTGTATGGGCATACCAAACTCATGGTCGAGCAGGCGCTCGATTGGTATCGAGAAATTCACGGTTTGCGTTTTGCCGCGCTCCGTTACTTCAATGCCTGCGGCGCGATGCCGAATCGCGGCGAAGCGCACCAACCCGAGTCGCATCTTATTCCGCTGGTGTTGCGCGTGGCGCTTGGGCAAAGCGACTCGATCAAAATTTTCGGCGTCGACTACCCAACCCCCGACGGCACCTGTATCCGCGATTACGTGCACATCGCCGACCTCGCCGACGCGCACATCCTCGCATTAGGCGGACTCTCCGAACGGGACCGGCTGATCTACAACCTCGGAAGCGGACACGGCTACTCGGTGCGCGAAGTGATCGACACCGCGCGTCAGACGACGGGACAGTTGATTCAGTCCATCGAGCGTCCGCGCCGCCCCGGCGACTCTGCCCGGCTGGTCGCCTCGTCCGAAAAGATCAAACGCGAACTCGGTTGGAAACCCCAGCACGATAATTTGCGCGAGATCATTTCCAGCGCATGGGCTTGGCACAAATCGCACCCGCGCGGATACGAAGGATAGACATCGAGGACTGCATCTCTTCTTCCGACGCGCATTGAAACGATGAAGAGCGTGAAAAACTTGTCTCACAAGCAGTTCGTTGGTTCACGACATTCGCGTTCGATGGGTGGATTCGAAGCGTATGACTTTCTCGCTGATATTACGTAGTGGAAGCCAGTCTAGTCTCCGTAACGCGACATTCATGTCGCTCTTGCGCAAGAATGGCTGGAAATGCGAGACGCTTCGCAGTCTCGCATTTCGGTCTTTACTGCGTAAGGTAACTTTCTCATTATCAGTACTTCATGAAAGTTCAGGCGACAGTTCGATGACGCAGTGGCGTTATCGTGTCGCCTGTCTTGACGCAGTTGCACTGCGTCAAGAACCTATTTTCGTGATCTACTGATTAACGGTTGCCAGGTAGGTGGTCGTGGAACGCGAATGTCCCGAATGAACGAATACCGCGAATGTTTCAGGATTTATTCGCGCCATTCGCCTGTTCGCGTCATTCGCGTTTAGACAATTTGGAATTTGAGAAAGCCATAACCCAAAGCGGGGAGGTCCTTTACAAAGTAGACCTTTTTAGTTATAATTGTGAAAAATATCACAATACAGGAGCGTGATATGAACACTCAAAAACTCCCCCATGTAGTTATTCTCGGCGCAGGGTTCGGCGGGCTGACCGCCGCCAAGAAGTTGAAGAACACGCCCGTGCGAATCACATTAATCGATAAGAACAACTATCATTTGTTCCAGCCGTTGCTGTATCAGGTGGCGATCGCGGCGCTGGTGCCTTCGCAGGTTGCTTTCCCGGTGCGGACGATCTTCCGCAACCAGAAAAATTTCACGTTCCAGATGGGCGAAGTGAACGAGATCAACCTCGATGAAAAGTTTGTGAAACTGGACGGCTCGGTGATCGCGTACGATCATCTCATCGTCGCCGCGGGCGGGCGGATGAATTTCTTCGGCATCGAATCGGTGGAACAGAATGCGTTGTACATCAAGAACATTGAAAGCGCGATCCGCACGCGGAATCATCTTCTATCCATGTTCGAGCGCGCCAGCCACGAAGCGGACGCCGACAAGCGCCGCGCCATGCTGACCTTCGTCATCGTCGGCGGCGGACCGACGGGGGTTGAAGTGGCGGGCGCGTTGGCAGAGTTGATCTCACACGTGATGAGGAAGGAATATCCCGAACTCGATGTGCGCGAGGCGCGGGTTCTGTTGCTCGAAGCGGGTGGCGCGTTGATCGCGAGTTACCCCGATGAGTTGCGAAAAGCAACATTGAAACTTTTACAAAAGAAAAATGTGGAAGTGATGTTCAATGCGCGATTGACCGAATTCAACGGGCAAAGAATTTCGCTTGTCGATGGGATGGAAATCGAAACCAACACGCTGATCTGGACGGCGGGCGTGCAGACTGCCGAAGTGGTCGAGTCACTTGATGCGGCGCGGGCAGGTTCAGGCCGGGTGAGAACCGAGGCGACGCTCCAGTTGCCGAATCATCCCGAAGTGTATATCGTCGGCGACGCGGCGTATCTCGAAGATGAGAATCGTCAACCGCTGCCGATGCTTTCGACGGTGGCGATCCAACAGGGAAATGTCGTCGCGGAAAATATTCGGCGCGCGATTCAAGGGCGGGCGCAACGTCCGTTTCGTTACAAGGACCCAGGCTTGCTCGCCACCATCGGGCGGAACGCGGCGGTCGCGCGCATTTGGGGACTCTCGTTTAGCGGATTCGTCGCGTGGCTGATCTGGGTGGGCTTGCACATTTATCGCATCATCGGGTTTCGCAACCGACTCGTGGTGATGATCAATTGGGCGTGGGATTATTTCTTTTACGATAATCAGGTGCGGTTGATCACGAGGTATTGATGCGTTATTGGTTGCTGTCGCAGTTCAACTGCGACAGCAACGTGTGATTAAGAGGGAAACATATCTGGGAATCGAATAGCGGCAAGCATGGCGCACACGGCAAACCCGTTGTTGAGGAAGTGCAGGATGATGCTGGGCCACAACGAATTGGAACGGTGATAGACGTATCCCAACACCGCGCCCAGCACGAACGTCGGGATGAACGAAACGGGATCGAGATGCGCGGCGGCGAAAATTCCAGAACTCAAGAGGAGCGCGGCGATCCAGCCATAGCGCTGTCGAAATCCTTGAAATAAAAATCCTCTAAAGAAAATTTCCTCTACAAGCGGGGCAACGATCACGGCGGTGAGAAACAACCAAGCGGGCGATTTCAATTCGGAAAACATTTTCATCACCGCTTCGCCTTGCGTATTCACGCCGAGAAACGTCAACAGCATGTTGTGCGCTATGATGATCGGGTATGAAATAACGATCAGCCCGCACCCCAGACCCATCGTGAGCGAATCAAATTTTTTGAAACCGAGATGACTGAAGCCGATGCGTTTCGCCGCGAGGATCGCCAGCACAGGCAGAAGATAGATCAATTCGCCAAATAAGCTCCTGCGCCTTGCGCGAGTCGCTTGACCTCGTCTTGAAACAAAAAGATTACCGCGAGCAAGCCGACATTGATCACTATGAGCAAGACGACGCCCAGCCATGTGTCTACGATCGTCCACGGGACGGAATACTCCCGCGCTTCTTGCCGGACTTCAACCTGATTCTCTTCCATTCAGCCTTCTCCCAGTTCTCGATAGACAACCCATTGACCTTTGCGATCGTCCACATTCTTCATGGCGCGGTCGTAGTATATGTCGAAGATTTGTTCCTGAGCAAGATCGTCCCGCAGTTCAACTGCTGGATGAACAATAACCCTCACGCGGAAATAAAACCTGCCCACATTCAACGACCCGCGATTGGACGCGACCGCCGCGTGTTCGGGCTGCATGTTTCGCGCCATCTTGCCGCGCCGCTTGAAATCCGTCCATGCGGAGAGCATCTCGGTCACGCGATAGGTTTTCCCTTCCCAGATGAATCCGTTTGGGCAGGTGGGACTTTTCTCTAGCGCGGGAGGCGTATCGAAGATCACTTCAATCGGATGATCTAAAAAATGAAGCGGGGTGAATTCCATGTCTCAATTATCGCATAATTCTTGACACTTTCTTGACATCCCCTTTTATTTTCTTGTCCCTAAATTGATTTCAATAAAACTACACTGCATCCAACGGAGGCACGCATGAATGACATTCTCTTTATTGGATTGACCCTTTTATTCTTCGCGCTCACTTTTGGCTTGCTAGCCATTTGTGACCGCCTGATGGAGAACAAATGAACGCATTGTATTTAATCACGGGCATCGTTGCCCTGGTCCTATTTGGCTATCTCGTTTTAGCCCTCTTGAAACCAGAATGGTTTGGATAACATGAACATCTACGATTGGCTTCAAATCCTTTTCTATTTGACCGTTTTGTTCGCCTTGGTCAAACCGCTGGGCGGATACATGGCGCGCGTCTATCAAAACGAGCGCGTCATTCTTGACCCGATCCTTGGTCCTGTTGAACGATTCGTTTACCGCGCCTCAGGCATTGACTCGAAAGCCGAAATGAATTGGAAAACCTACGCCGTTGCCATGTTGCTATTCAATGCAATCGGCTTACTGGCTGTCTATTTCCTGCAAAGAATGCAAGTCTTTTTGCCGTTGAACCCGCAGGGATTCGGCGCAGTCACTCCCGATTCTTCATGGAACACGGCAACCAGTTTTGTCACCAATACCAACTGGCAAGGCTACGGTGGCGAGACGACCATGAGTTACCTGACCCAAATGCTGGCGATGACGGTGCAGAATTTTGTCTCTGCCGCAACGGGTATGGCGGTGCTGATCGCTTTGATTCGCGGCATCATCCGTCATAACACAAAAGAAGTTGGGAACTTCTGGGTAGACCTCACCAGAAACACACTTTATATTCTTGTGCCGCTTGCGCTTGTCCTTGCGCTGGCGTTGGTTTCGCAAGGCGTTGTGCAGACCTTCAACGAATCTCAGACCGTTTCAGCGCTTCAATCTGGCGGACAGACCATTGCAGTTGGTCCAGCCGCTTCGCAGATCGCCATCAAACAACTCGGCACGAACGGCGGCGGATTCTTCAACACGAATTCCGCGCATCCGCTGGAAAATGCAACGCCGTTTTCAAACTTCCTCGAAATGCTCGCGCTGTTATTAATTTCCGCTGCGCTTTGTTACACCTACGGGAAAATGATCGGAGACACACGCCAAGGCTGGTCATTGCTCATTGCGATGACAATCGTTTTCGTCTCCTTGTTGGGAGTGACGGTTTGGTCGGAGAAAACAGCCAACCCTGCGATAGAGGCGTTGGGCGTCGTCGGCGGGAATATGGAAGGCAAGGAAGTCCGCTTTGGGATTGTCAATTCCGCTTTGTGGGCGACTGCCACCACTTCTGTGTCGAACGGCGCGGTCAATTCGATGCTCGATTCGTACATGCCCCTGGGCGGACTCGTGCCCATGTGGCTGATGCAACTCGGCGAGATTATTTTCGGCGGCGTTGGCTCTGGGCTGTATGGCATGTTGGCGTTCGTCATCATCGCCGTGTTTGTGGCGGGATTAATGGTCGGGCGCACGCCTGAATATCTCGGCAAAAAGATCGAAGCCTACGAAATGAAAATGGCTTCCCTGATAATTTTGATCCCTGTGATCGTTACGTTGGTTGGAACATCCATCGCGTTGATGAGCGAAGCGGGCAGAGCCACGATCTTCAACCCGTCGGCGCATGGGTACAGCGAAGTGTTGTATGCCTTTTCATCCACTGCGGCGAATAACGGCTCGGCGTTTGCTGGGCTGGGAGCGAACAATCCGTTTTACAACACGGCGTTGGGGCTTGCCATGTTAATTGTACGCTTTTGGTTGGCGGTTCCTGTTTTGGCAATTGCTGGCGCGCTGGCGAACAAAAAGAAAACGCCCGTCAGCGGCGGCACATTGCCCACGCACACGCCTTTATTTATCGGCTGGCTCATCGGAGTCATCGTCATCGTTGGCGCGTTGAGTTATTTACCCGCGCTGGCGTTGGGTCCGATTGTGGAACATTTGATGATATTCAAGTAAGAGATCTGACACCTTGTTTTTGCCCAAAATAGGCTGCAGTTCATCGGGTTGTAGAATTGTTCGCTAGGGTTCGCGGGGCTAAAGCCGCCTGCTCAGTTCTTGGAAGCCACTTCGACAAGCTCAGTGCGGCGCCTTCGGGCGGGGCAACGAGTCCGCTTTGAGTGGACTTTCATGAACTGAGGCAGGGCTTCAGCCCGCCGATGCAGGCAGAGTCCTATAACATGTAGTGTATTTTGCGCAAAATTTAGGTGTCAGGTCTACAAGGAAATAAAAATGACAACTCAAACAAAAAAACAAACTCAAATGAAACAGGAAATGTACCGCCGCGCGGTGGTTGAATCGTTCATCAAACTCAACCCGCGCTGGATGGTTCGCAACCCCGTCATGTTCGTAGTGGAAGTCGGTAGTGTGCTGACAACCATCTTGTGGATTCAAGCCGTCTTCGGTCAGGGTGAAGCGCCGACGGGATTCATTGGCGCAATTGCCTTGTGGCTGTGGTTCACGGTGTTATTTGCAAACTTCTCCGAGGCTGTTGCCGAGGGGCGCGGCAAAGCGCAAGCTGAGTCGCTTCGCAAGGCGAGGCAGGATACGCCCGCCAAGAAAGTTTCTTCAAAGGTTGAAACATTTGATGCAAACGCAAAACATGAAATTGATTCATCCACAGCGCTTCGCAAAGACGATCTGTATCTGGTTGTCGCGGGAGATATTCTTCCCGCCGATGGCGAGATCGTCGCGGGAATCGCGTCAGTGGACGAAAGCGCCGTCACTGGCGAATCAGCCCCAGTTGTGAGAGAAGCGGGCGGCGATCGTTCCGCAGTCACGGGCGGCACGCGGCTTTTATCCGATTGGTTAATTGTCAAAGTCAGCGCGGACCCTGGTCACGGATTTTTAGACCGCATGATCAGCATGGTCGAAGGCGCGAAGAGACAAAAGACGCCGAATGAAATTGCGTTAAATATTTTACTGGCGGGCTTCACTATTATCTTTTTGGTCGTGTGCGCCACATTACTGCCGTTCTCAATGTATAGCGGCGGCGCGATCACGATCACCGTGTTGGTTGCGTTATTGGTTTGTTTAATTCCCACCACCATCGGCGGTTTGCTTTCTGCCATCGGCATCGCAGGCATGGACAGAATGATTCAGCGCAACGTGATCGCCATGTCTGGTCGCGCGGTGGAAGCGGCGGGCGATGTGGATGTGCTACTGCTCGATAAAACGGGAACGATCACGTTGGGCAATCGCCAGGCGGTTGAGTTTATTCCCGTGAATGGAATCAACGCGCAAGAACTTGCCGAAGCCGCGCAACTCGCTTCGCTTGCCGATGAAACGCCTGAAGGTCGCTCGATCGTTGTGCTGGCAAAAGAAAAATTTGGTTTGCGCGGTCAAACCATGGAGAAGATGCACTTCGTTCCATTCACCGCGCAAACGCGCATGAGCGGAGTCAACTTCAATGGGACTTCGATTCGTAAAGGCGCGCCAGATACGATGATCGAGTTGATTCAATCCAATGGAGGAACAACCGCTTCTGACCTCAAGCCGACAGTTGATTCAATCGCCCGAACAGGCGGCACGCCTCTGGTTGTGACGCGCGACAACCAAGCCCTGGGCGTGATCCACTTAAAGGACATCGTCAAAGGCGGCATGAAAGAACGCTTCGCGCATTTGCGAAAAATGGGAATCAAAACCGTGATGATCACAGGCGATAACCCGCTCACCGCCGCCGCCATCGCCGCCGAAGCGGGCGTGGATGATTTCCTCGCGCAAGCCACACCCGAAGCGAAGTTGAAATTAATCCGCGAATATCAAACAGGCGGACGGCTGGTTGCTATGACAGGCGACGGCACAAACGACGCCCCCGCGCTTGCCCAAGCGGATGTGGCAGTAGCCATGAACACAGGCACGCAACCCGCGCGTGAAGCCGCCAACATGGTGGATTTGGACAGCAACCCCACCAAGTTAATTGAGATCGTTGAAATCGGCAAACAATTGTTGATGACGCGCGGCTCGCTGACCACCTTCAGCCTTGCCAACGATGTGGCGAAATATTTTGCCATCATCCCTGCCGCGTTTGCCGCAACGTATCCGCAATTACAAGCTTTGAACTTTATGAAACTTGCAACCCCTGAAAGCGCCATCTTGTCTGCGGTGATTTTCAACGCATTGATCATCATCGCATTGATCCCGCTCGCGTTACGCGGCGTGCCGTATCGCGCGGTCGGCGCGGCGCAATTGCTGAGAGACAACCTTTTGATCTACGGTCTCGGCGGCTTGCTTGTGCCGTTCATCGGCATCAAATTGATTGACATGTTGTTGGTTGTGTTTGGGTTGGTTTAGGAGGCTGACATGACGGTTCATCATTTATCGTATCCATATCTTGAAAGCATCAGGCGTAAACCTTTTGTTGCCGCTCGAAAAGAAATATCCATGAAACCCAAGGAGTATTCAAAAATCGTCAGGCATGTTTTATTGGCGGCTCTTACCATAGCATTAACCGCTGGCGCAATTGCGCCCGATGTATTGAACGTGCCGCCCACATGGCAACCCTGGTTGTTTGTCGCATCCATCTTTTGGCTCGTAAGTTACTTTACAGGAACATTAAACTCATGAAAACACAACTTCGCCCCGCTCTTACAATCTTCGCTTTGCTCACCTTTGTGACTGGCGTGATTTATCCGCTGGTGGTCACGGGCATTGCTCAACTCGTTTTTCCGCATCAAGCCAATGGAAGTTTAGTCACAATCACTGGAAAGACGTACGGCTCCGAATTGATCGGTCAGCAGTTCGACGACCCGAAATATTTTTGGGGACGTTTATCGGCGATCAGCTATGACTCTTCGACCTCTTCTGGTTCAAACTATGGACCGATGAACCCCGCTTTGATCGAAGCCGTGCAAGCAAGGATTGACGCCCTGAAAGCGGCTGACCCCGACAACACGCTTCCGATCCCTGTCGACCTGGTCACCGCTTCGGGGAGCGGACTCGACCCCCACATCAGCGTGGATGCGGCGTTGTATCAAATCTCTCGCGTAGCATCAAGCCGAGGGTTGAGCGAAGCGGATGTCATCGCGTTAGTGAATCAATATACCGATGGTCGTCAATTTGGTTTTCTTGGCGAGCCGCGAGTCAATGTGCTGTTGTTGAATCTGGCATTGGATGGAATTGAATAACACTGTGTGTAGTTCGCGTCGAGCGGAGGGGATGCGTTCATTGCATCCCCGTAGACGAGACGTGAAGTTATTTGGCAACTTGCGCTTCGTCTGCGAGACGGACGGACACCGTCTCTCCGCTCAGCGCGATAATAGGATGTTTCAATTGAAAAGGAATACAATATCCTTATGCAGCGCCCAGACCCCGATGAGTTATTGAAAAATATTCAAGCCGAAACGCACAGCCGCGGGAAGTTGAAAATTTTCCTCGGTTATGCGGCGGGCGTGGGGAAGACTTACGCCATGCTTCAAGCCGCGCATCAACGCAGGGAACAGGGTATTGATATTGTCGTTGGCTACATCGAAACGCATAAACGCAAAGAAACAGAAGAACTCGTTGAAGGGTTGGATGTATTACCGCGCAAGCAAGTGGAATATCGCGGAACAAATTTGCCCGAAATGGATGTAGATGCAGTTCTAGCGCGAAAACCCGCCATTGTGTTGGTGGATGAATTCGCTCACACGAACGCGCCTGGTTCGCGTCATCCCAAACGATATCAGGATGTGCAAGAGATATTGGATGCGGGCATTGACGTGTACACCACGCTAAATATTCAACATCTCGAAAGTATGAATGATATTGTGGCGCAAGTGACGGGCGTGGTGGTGAAGGAAACCATCCCCGATTCTGCCATTGATGAAGCCTTTGAAATCGAATTAATTGATTTACCGCCCGATGAATTATTAGCGCGTTTGCATGAGGGCAAGGTGTACATCCCCGAACAAGCCAGCCGCGCGGTTGACAAATTTTTTCGCAAAGGGAATCTCACCGCCCTGCGTGAAATGTCCCTGCGGCGCGCGGCGGAACGCGTGGATAACCAGATGCGGGCGTACATGCAAACGCGCGCGATCCCTGGTCCGTGGGCGGCAACGGAAAGATTGTTGGTGTGTATCAGCCCCAGCCCGTTGAGCGAGCGTTTGGTTCGCACAACCAGAAGATTATCCGAAGAACTAAATGCGGAGTGGATCGCCTTGTTCGTTGAAACGCCGCAATCGGTCGCCATGTCTGAGCCGAAACGCGAACGAGTCGCAAAAATTTTGCAACTGGCAGAAGACTTGGGCGCAAGGTCTTATACAGTCAGCGCGGGCGCTTCGATTGAATCAATTTCACAGACGGTAATTGATTTTGCGCGCAAAAATAACATTACGAAAATTATTGCTGGCAAACCCCTGCGCCCGCGCTGGCAGGAGATCCTGCGCGGCTCGCTGGTGGATAACTTGATCCGCAAAAGCGTGGACGTTGATGTCTATGTCGTCACTAGTAACGATACGCCGTCTTTTCCAGCGGATGAGAATCCCTTCAAGTTGCATAGTCCGCTTGCGCGTTATGCGTGGAGCGTTCTACTCGTGGCGCTGGCTACCGTACTCGGCGTATTTATCGGCTGGCGGCTTGAACCCACCAACCTTGTCATGGTGTATCTGTTAGCGGTTGTGGTTGCCGCCATCTATTTAGGGCGCGGACCTGCCGTCCTTGCATCCATACTGGGCATCTTGGCGTTTGATTTTATTTTTGTCGCGCCGCATTTTTCATTCTCCGTTTCTGATACACAGTACCTGATTACATTCATCGCTTTGTTTGTAGTGGGAATGGTGATCAGCCAGTTAACGGCTTGGGCGAGCGAACAAGCGCAAGCGGCGCGTCAGCGTGAAGCGGAAACAGCGGAGTTGTATGATCTAAGCCGCGATTTGGCGTCTTCCGCCGATCTTGAATCCATTTTGAAGCAGTTAAAAAAACACTTTGAACAAACTTTTGAAAAAGTGGTTGCGGTGTTCCTGCCCAATGAAGATAAGCTTGAAACCCGAATCAGCAGTGACGATTTGATTTTGAGCGCGGAAGAAGTTGCCGTAGCAGATTGGGTCTATCGTCACGCAGAGCCTGCGGGGCGTTATACCAATACATTGCCCGCCGCTCAACTTCGATATTTACCATTGAAAACAGCGGGCGGTGTTGTGGGCGTGTTAGGGATCGGAAAATTGAATACGCTGGAGGCGGACCTTGCTCCCGCAAAAAGAAGACTGGCGGAAGCGTTTGCTAATCAGGGCGCGCAAGCCATCGAGCGCGCCTTGCTGGAAGAGCAAACGCAAAAAATATCCTTGATGCAATCCGCTGAAAAACTGCAAAATGCCCTGCTCAATTCCGTCTCGCACGATCTGCGCACGCCTTTGGTTTCGATCACAGGGGCGCTAACTGCCCTGGATGAAAATTATACGGGCATGGACGAAGCGTCTCGTAATGTGTTGATTGAAAACGCGCGCATTGAAGCCGACCGATTGAATCGTCTGGTTGGAAATTTATTGAACATGACTCGCGTTGAAAGCGGCGCGATCAAATTAAAGTTAGAGTCGAGAGATATACAAGATTTGATCGGCACAGCCATCGAACAACTTGGCTGGCGCGTGAACGAGCGTCACATCCAAATAAACATTCCCGCCGACTTTCCGCTTGTGCAAATGGATTTTGCCTTGATGGTGCAAGTGATCGTCAACTTGTTGGAAAATGCCGTCAAATATTCCCCTAAAAATTCTTTGATCGAAATCGCCGCATCCGTGCTTGACTCGAAAGCGCGCCTCCAAATATCGGACCGTGGAGTGGGCATCCCAGCGGAAGCATTGGGTCATATTTTTGAAAAATTCTATCGCGTCCACCTCCCCGAAAACGTGAGCGGAACGGGCTTGGGGCTTTCCATCAGCAAGAGCATCGTGGAGATTCATGGCGGGTCAATTCGCGCCATGAATCGTGAAGGCAATGGCACAGTCATTGAAATTGAATTACCATTGGGGAAATGACGCAAACCAATCAACGCATTTTAGTGGTGGACGATGAAACCCCCATCCGCAGATATTTACGCGCCGCATTGACCGCGCAAGGTTTTACCGTGCACGAAGCCAGCGACGGAAATGAAGCCATTCAAGCCGTTCTATCTCACCGTCCCGATATGATCATTTTAGATTTGGGCTTGCCCGACATGGACGGCATCGAAGTGACGCGGCGCTTGCGGGAATGGTCGCAAACGCCGATCATCATCTTATCTGTCCGTGAAGCGGAAAATGACAAAATTGCCGCGCTCGATGCGGGCGCCGACGACTACCTGACCAAACCCTTCGGCACAGGCGAATTGCTCGCCCGTATGCGAGTCGCGCAGAGAAGACAACTTGTAAACGCGGATGAGCCTGTCTTTCAAGTCGGCGCATTGAAGATGGACGTATCCCGCCGTTTGGTGACGTTGGATGAAAATGAAATCGCGCTTACGCCCACAGAATACGATTTGCTCAAAGCGTTGATTACACACGCGGGCAAGGTCATCACGCATCGCCAATTGCTGAAACTGGTCTGGGGCGAAGGCTATGACGATATGCACATCCTGCGAGTCAACATCAGTAACCTGCGGCGCAAGATCGAGCCTGACGCAACCAGACCGACCTATCTGGTCACCGAGGCGGGGGTTGGGTATCGGCTAAGGGTGTGATTGTTTAGAGTAAAAAATTGAGTCGTCACGCTGCACGCCCATATCTGGGCGTAGGGCGTGACCTACAAACCATAGCCAAGAAAAAGTTGAAGAAAACCGAACCAGCCGTCCCGTAAGAAAGAGGCGGCTGGTTATTTCATCTGTTCATCTAATCAAAACAGAGGCGTTGCCCGCAGTGGATGCGGATAAATATAGGGCGTGTAGTTCGGCATTTTAAACATGAAGAAATCGCGCCCTTCTTGCAGGCAGGCGGGGGCGTAGCTTTCAAATGGGATCGTCGGCAATTCGAGCGTATCCGCATTGGGCGCGTGATTGCCCCAGATGTATGCCGAGCGGGTTTGATCTTCCAGCGGATACTCTGCCGCAGTATCGCAATCCGCTTCAGTGGTCAGCCCGATGCCCCAGCCAAACGTTGAAGGGATGATGTTGTCAAAGACCACGCCATCGCCGCCGCGCATGAGAATGCCAGTGGTATTCCATTGCGTTGTGGAGTTGTCTATCAGCGTGTTGTGATAAACCTCCCACGAGCGCGAGCCGTGACCATACTCACTAAGTCCGTGCGCGTCCACGATGCCGAAATTACGCGCGCGTTCGGTGTGCGCGATTTCGTTATAACGCACAACATAGTTGGAGCCGTAGTTGGAAGCGATCGCGTGACGGTTATCGGCAAACACATTATCTTCGATGAAGACCGCGTTCGGCGTGCCGAGTTGAATCGTCGCGGACCAACTATCGTCGCCATAGACTGCCACGCCATACCCCAAACAAGCAATCGGTTCGGTGAATTTCCAGTTTGTGCCATCGCCGCGCGGGACGACGGTGTCTTCATCCTGACATTTGAAGTTGGAGAAAAATTCATTCTGATAGATCACGCCGCGCCCGCCGTCTCGAACCGAGATCCCCGCATTTGAAAATTTATTGAACGCCGCGTCATGGATTTTGAAATCCACACAGCCATGAAGCAGACCCAGCCCGTTGTCCCCGTCGAAGATGCGTTCGAGTTCGCTTTGCTCGTCGTCGTTGCCGATCAGCGTCAGATCCGAAACTTCTACGGGCTTGCCGTTGGCGCAATCGAACACGATCAGATATTGTTGCGGCGGCGGGTTGCCATCGCACGGCACGGGTTGCAGATTGCCGTTATCGTCGTAATACAGTTCGGGGATACATGCCACGCCGTCATAGGGCAAAGGAAAAACAGGCGCGCTTCGCTTGATGATCGTTTGATCTTTGCCCGCGCCTTTGAGCCAGACTCCCGCTTGCCGCGTCACGGCGGGCGCATCGCCCCAATCACATTCGCCTGCGGGGATGAGGACGATTCCTCCGTCGGGCGAGTTGGTCAGCGCTTCTTGAACATCGTCACGCGAACAGCTTTTCGCGGCGGTCGTCGGCGGCGTTGGCTCGCTGGTTGGGGTTTGAGTCGGCGCGGGCGTGTGAGTCGCGGCGAGGGTTGGCGCTTCCAATGTGGGAGCGTTGGTTGGGTTGCTCGGGCTGGCGCAAGCGGTCAGCAGAAGAGTCAATATCCATAGAACAACCAGATATTTTTTACGTTTCATCGTCAGATTTCTCCATGTGTGTATTTGATTTTATCGGTATCGGTTAAAGAACATAGTGAACGTTGAAAAACGCAGAGGGACGCAAATTTTTTTGCAAGCCACTCTGAAAAATCGATCAGGATCAGCGTTAATCTGCGTTCCGTTTTAAAACTGTCAGGTAGGTAGAAGTATTGTAACGACGGCAAAATATATGTCATGTGACGGTGAACATCCCTCTTGATGAATTGCCAGCATGTGAGACATCCAAAGGTTCAAAGACTTCGGATATTTTCGCTTTCTTACCTCCTCAAATATTCCCACAAGAAATTATCTCCGCTATGGGCGCGGATGAGGGCGGCGACAACGGCGGGCAGGTTCGCCGACTCTGAATACACCAAATAGCGCGGCTCCCACACGGGATGGAATTTTTCCTTGAAGGCGTGGAGTCCCTTGAAGTTGTAGAAGCGGCTCAAATTGTCGGAGAGGAGGCGCAGAACTTTTTCCACGGCGGGGTCGTCCGATTTTTCCCCGATCCCCGATAGCCCGCTCAGCCCGAGGTTGAAAGTCGCATACCCCGCTTTCTTCGCCCAATCGAACAACGAAGCAAAAAGAAAATCCATCGTCCCGTTTTCGATCTGATGGACGCGGCGCATGAGATCGAGCGAGACTTCGTTGCGTTGATATTCAGGCACTATATTCGCAAACGCGCTGACGTGTCCTTCGGCGGTGCGCGCCACGGCGACCCTGCCATTCCGCACATAGTCATCGTCGAACCAGCCCAGCGAAAAACGCATCTCACTGCCGTGCATCATCAACAACCATTCATCGCTCACCGTTTTCAACTGGCTGACCAATTCACGGCTGAGCGGCGGCTCGAGAATATCCACGTGATGACCGAGTTTGCCGAGACGATTCGCCACGTTGCGAAATTCCTTGCCCGCCTTGCCCTCCAGCGTGAACGCGGAAAGATCAACGATCGCTTCCTCGCCGATGCTGAAAAATTTGAATCCCGTTTCTTTATACATGGGCAGATACTCTGGATGCGTTTGATAAAAACACGGATCCCAATCGTTGCCCGCGCAAAACTTTTTGAATTCCATGATGGACGCCTTCGCTTCTTCCCCCCTTCCAATTGGGTCGCCCAGCGCGAGCGCCACTCGCCCTTTGACCACGTACGCGATCAGCGTCCCGCCCGCGCTGAAGAAATAGGATTTGTCGTCGAAGAGCGTCATCTGCGCCAACGGCGAACGTCCATGCGCCTCGACAGTTTCCCGCGCGCGCTCGCGTTCCTCCGCTGTGGCTGGCTGGCGCAACAACACCGGGCGGACGAGCATGAAGAATCCATAACTTAACGTCGCGCCTGCGATGATGTAGATCGAGTCTACAAAATAACGCCCGAAGCGCGTGACCGGTTGCAAGCCGGGGGTTGCGAATTCGGCGAACATCGCCAGCGTTTGCGTCAACGCGGGGATGAGTTCAAATCTCACCTTGAAATGCCTGTCGAGCAAATAGAAACCGACGGTTCCATACGCAAGCGTGAACAACACCGCCGAGAACAACACGCGGATTCCCTGTCGAACAGACGGGACATCGGACCGCGCGTGAAAATGCGAACGCAGAGAAAAGATGAAGAGCGCCAACAGAACCGCGATGCTCGCCTCTTCGTAATCCAAGCCTTTGAGCAAGTGACTAAACGCCGATGCGACCAGCACAGCGATCGTCAACAACCAAGCCGCTTGTTTCCTCCGCCACAAGTTAGTGGAAAGCAAGAGGAGGGCGAACCCAGCCAACACCGTCGCGAGGCGGCTTCCGCGCGTCACCTCCAGCGGGGAGAATTGCTCCAACAATCTCAACCGCTCTCTCACGGCGGGCATCGTGGCGGAGATCACATTGACGACGCCCATCGCCGCCGTCAGAATCGCCACCACGCGGGCAGAGATCACATCCCAGCGCGAGCGGAGCGAATCCATGCGGTTGGCGTTTTGTGTTTCGAGTTCTGAAAACATCTTGTGTTCGAGTATAGCATCTGGCTGTGATGAGAAACGAGCATTTGCGGCAAAATTATATACAATGTAAAATGCTGGCACGCGAGGGAGTTTCTCCCAGTAGCTCCGCTTCCTGCGCACGTGAGAAAATGAATCTCGAGACCATCATCTCCCAATTTGGCTACCCCGCTCTGGTTATCGGATTGCTCCTCGAAGGCGAGACCGTCCTTGTGTTGGGCGCGTTCATGGCTCATCGAGGATATCTAAACCTGCCGCTGGTGATCCTTTGCGGCTGTGTTGTTTCTTTCGGCGCCGATCAATTCTTCTTTTGGATGGGGCGCGTAAAAGGCAGTCAGTTCCTGGATAGTAGACCGACATGGAAACCGCGAATTGAAAAAGCCCGTTCATTGCTTGGGCAAAACATGAATTTATTGTCTCTGGGAGTTCGATTCATGTACGGACTGCGAACGGTTCTGCCATTCGTAATGGGAATGTCGAAGTTTGATCCAAAACGATTTGCGCTTTTTGACCTGCTCGGCTCTGTCCTCTGGTCGCTGACCTTCAGCCTGGCTGGCAAGTTCATCGGTCATCTGATCGAAGCGATCTTCAAAGACTTCAAGAGACATGAAGCCATCACCATTGTGGGCGTCATGATTATCGCTGGCGCGGTCTGGTTGTATCACTCGTGGCTGGCTAGAAAACAAGGAACGATATAAATGGTAATCTTTTGCAGGAGAATTCATGCTCAATCTCAAAACTACCCCCTTCCATGAAAGAACCTCCGCGTTGTGCCAGCCGCAAAACTGGCGCAAGTGGGCGGGGTATTTTTCTGCTGGCTCATACGAGCATGTGCTTGACCGCGAATATTGGGCGATCCGCAATTCGGCGGCGCTGATTGACGTGTCACCGTTGATCAAATACATCATCAAAGGCAAGGATGCGGCGGCGTTGTTGCATCGCGTCACTACGCGGGATATTCATAAAATGAAAGTGGGACAAGTCGCTTACACGGGCTGGTGCGACGAGGAAGGCAAGATGATTGACGATGGCACGGTCTCACGGCTGGATGAAACGACATTCCGCTTGACTGCCGCAGAGCCAAACTTGCGCTGGTTATCTATGAACGCTGTTGGCATGGAAGTGGAGATCACCGAAGTGACGGATGAAGTTGCCGCGCTTAGTTTTCAAGGACCGAACACGCGCAAGGTGTTAAACAAAGTTGTCGAAACGCCTGTTGACGAGTTGAAATATTTCCGCTTGATGAAAAATAAAATCAAGGGAGTCGAAGTCACAATTTCACGCACAGGCTACACAGGCGACCTCGGCTACGAAATTTGGATGCCTGCAAAAGACGCCATCAAAATTTGGGACACGCTCATGGAAGCAGGCGCGGACTACGGCATTACGCCCGTCGGCATTTTAGCGATGGATATGGCACGCGTCGAAGCGGGTCTCTTCATGCTGGATGTGGATTACACATCCACAACTCACGCGTGGATCGAGCCGCAGAAGTCATCTCCGTTCGAGTTAGGTCTCGATTGGACAGTTGCACTCGATAAACAGGGTTATTTCGTCGGTCGCCGCGCATTAGAAAAAGAAAAGCGTGAAGGCTCGCTGTGGAAAATGGTCGGCTTGGAAGTGGATTGGGTGGGCATGGAAAACATCTTCAAGCGAGTCGGCTTGCCACCTCAAATCCCTGGCATGGCAGTGCGTGGAAGTCTGCCGATTTTGGTTGGCAACGTGCAAGTCGGCTATGCTTCCACGTCAACATGGTCGCCGCTGTTGAAGAAATATATCGCTTTGGCGCATTTGCAGAAACCGCACTTTGAGGTTGGCACGGATGTGAGAATGGAAATCACGGTGGAGCATCATCGTCAACATGCGCCTGCGAAGGTGGTGAAACTTCCGTTTTATGAGCCTGAGTGGAAGAAGAAATGAATCGCGGAATCCACCTCGGCACAGTTTGACAATACCCCTCATACGCCGCGCCGAATTGATTCCGCAAGATCGGTTCTTCGACAATGAAGATAAGGACATTGAACCCTAGAAAAAAGAACAACGCATAGACGATTGACCATGCCGACCCAAACCAAAGGGTATACCCAACTTGAAACAGCATCGCCCCCACGTAAATGGGATTCCGCACGTAGCGGTATAACCCTGCGATAACCAATTCCTTCGGCGGGTCAACGAACGCGGGCGTGCCCCGTCCGCGGCGGATGATGTCCACGGAGCATTGAATAATGATGAGCGCGCCGAGAATCCAAAACGGGAAAGCAAGATAAGCCAATAGCCCAAAATTTGCGAATGGTTTGTCACGCGAAGCAAGTTGATAGGGGATGTACAACGTGAACAGTCCGTGCGTGAGTCCCATGTAGAGGATGGTTTTGAGTGTGTTCATTGCATGTTGTAGGGGCGGACGGCTGTCCGCCCTTATGGTTTGATTCGCGGAATCCATCTCGGCACGCGTTGACAATACGCTTCATACGCCGCGCCAAATGTGTTTTTGAGATGCGGCTCTTCATATAAAATGACGAACAAATGCTGGATAAAAAAATATGCAACTAAATAAATTAACAAACTCCAATATCCAAACCATAGAAAGTGTCCTGTATTAATCAGGAATACACCCACATACATCGGGTTGCGGACGTGGTTGTACAAACCCGAAACGACCAATTCCTTTGGCGGCTCGATGGGTGCCGGTGTCCCTTTCCCTTTTTGTACAAAATCCCAGAAGCACCAGACCAGCATGGCGATTCCGATGATCCACAGCGGAATGGCAAGATAGGCGAGAAATCCCGTTTGCACTTGCGAGCCTTTTCGCAACAAAGCCAGCGGAACCAAGCCCGCCACGGTGCCAGGGGCGAGGATGAAGAAGAGGATGGATTTGAGGGCGGTCATTTGAAAATTTCTAATTCAAGACCTCACAGGTCTCAAAGACCTGTGAGGTCTAATTATTCAGTCTTCGTCAATTGATAAACCAACACCGCAAGCGACCCCGCGAACCAAATTCCGCCAACGAGACCGATCACCCAGCGCGGAATGCCCCAGCCTGAAATGTCAACGGGAAATAGACCGAAGTAGATCAGCAGGACGATCCCGCTCAGAATCAAATCAAATCCGCTGGCGAGGATGATGACGGTGCGTTTGTTGGGTTGGGAGTTCATGTTGATTCCTTTTTCATCCATATTTCGGTGGTCGAGTGCCGCGAAGCGGCGTATCGAGACCACCACGCCGTAAAGCAATCTTGTTACAAGAGTTTGTATGCGTACTTGTGGTCTCGATACGTCCCGCGACGAGCATCGCGGAACTACTCGACCACCGAGGTCATCCTCTTTTCGTCAATAAGCAACGTGACAGTCACTTTTAAAGTGACTGTCACGTTTGGCTATCCGCGTTTCTTCAACCACTTCAACAACTTATCCGTTGACCAGCAGTTGATCACATCGTCTTTCAGAACGCCTGCGCGTCTGGCGATGGCGACTCCATAGTCAAGCTTGTCGTAATCTTCTTCGGAGTGCGCGTCGGTGTTGATGCTAAGGAGCGCTCCCAACTCGCGGGCACGGCGGGCATGCGGATCGTCAAGGTCGAGGCGATACGGACTCGCGCTGATCTCCATCGCCACGCCCGATTTCGCCGCGGCTTGCAGGATGACTTCCATATCCAAGTCCGCGCCTTCGCGGTCGGGGATCTCGCGTCCTGTGGGGTGACCGATGATGTCCACGTGCGGGTTGTTAACCGCTTTGAGTAAACGCTCGGTGATCTTCTCTCGAGGCTGGCGCAAACTCGAATGGAGCGAGGCAACCACAAGGTCGAGTGAGGCGAGGAAGTCGTCGGGATAATCCAGCGAGCCGTCGGCTTTGATCTCCACTTCGCTCGAATGCAGGATCGTAATTTTGTCGCCGAGTTGTTTTTGAATCTTTTTAATTTCAGCGGCTTGCTGTTTGTGTCGCTCAATCGAAAGTCCATTCGCAACGCCGAGGCTCACCGAATGATCGGAGAACACGATCACTTTCAGCCCGCGCTTGATGGCGGCTTTCGCCATGTCGAGCATGGATAATTTTCCGTCGCTGTACGTGGAGTGCATGTGCAGGTTGGCTTTGATGTCTTTCACTTCGATCAACTTCGGAAGTTTGTTTGCTTTCGCCAGCGCGACCTCATCGCGTCCCTCGCGCAGTTCGGGCGGAATCCATTGCAAGCCCAACGTTTTATACACTTCCTCTTCTGTTGAACAGAATATCTCGCCTTTGCCCCTCATTTTTTTGAATGAATGATCGGACAACGACAGCCCTTTATCGAGCGCGAGTTGACGCAGTAACACGTTGTGATCTTTCGAGCCTGTCGCGTATTGAAGCGCGGTGCCAAACTCTTTAGGCGGATGCACCCACACCTGCGCGCGGACTCCGTCGGTGAATTCGATGCTCGATTTGAATTCGCCTTTGCCCAGCACGCGAGTGACGCGCGGAAGTTTGACGAACGCCTCCATCACCGCCGCCGAATCTTTCGCCGCCACGAGAATGTCGAGATCGCCCACCGTCGAACGCATCCTGCGCAGACTTCCAGCGGGTTGCGCGTCTACGACTCCCTTCACCTTTTTGAGCGCGGCGATGATCTCGTTCGCCAGCGGAAGCGCGCGCCCGATGGAGATTCGTCCCGTGCGCCGCGCCAGCGATGCCAGCCCTTCGAGAATCGCGGTCTCAGATTTTGCGCCCATGCCGGGGAGGTCGCGCAACTTCCCATCTTTCGCGGCAGTTTGAAGTTGCGAAAGAGTCGTGATTCCCAACGTCTTCCAGATCATGGCGATCTTTTTCGGTCCCAGCGACGGGACAGCCAGCCACGTGGCGAGTTCTTCGGGGACTTCTGTTTTGAGTTTTTCGAGAAATTCGAGTTTGCCCGTGTTCAACAACTCGTCAATTTTTTCCGCGATGGCTTTGCCCACACCAGGGATCTCGAGCAGTTTTCCCTCTTTCCAAAACTCGCTGGCTTCGCGCGGCAGTGAGATGAGACTCTCGGACGCTTTGCGATACGCGAGCGTTTTGTAAATGATCTCGCCTTTGATCTCCAGCAAATTGGCGATGAGCGTGAACGTGTCGGCAAGTTGTTTGTTGTTCATGGGCGCCTCTTGATTGCGATTATACGATTGAATATTAGACTTTTAGGACTTACGCAAAACCCCAAGACCAAGCCGCGAATTTCGCTAATTCATGCGAATTGATTAAAAAATTCGTGATAATTCGTGTAATTCGCGGCAAAAGATTTTGACCTGCGTAAGTCATGACTTTATCCGAAATAAGCAGAGCATCTTTTTGGGACGCAGACCCTTGCACCGCCCGCAAGGGCAGGTGAAAATGCTGATTTTCGCTGATTCAAAAAGAAAAGATCTGCGTTCGTCAGCGTGAATCTGCGTCCCATTTTCTTTCGGATTGAGTCTATTATTTCACCGTGAGCCACACGCCGAGCATCACCACGCCAAGCCCAATGACCCGCGCCCCATCGAGCGGACGCTGCGCCAAGCCGAGCCAGCCGAAGTGGTCGAGGAGCGCGCCCATCAACAGTTGACCCGCGAGCAAAATGATCAAGGCGGGCGCAACGCCAATACGCGGAATCATAAAACTGATCGCGGCGATCACTCCCAACCCGAAGAAGCCCGCGCCCAGCGTGTACCACGGCAGACTCTTCCATTGAGTCAATTTACTTCCAAGGATCAGCATGGGGATCAACGCGATCACCGCGCCGCCGAGGTGCACGATGAACACGCTTTCAAAGGTTCCCAGCCGTTGCGAGATCATGCTTGCCATGGGGCTTTGCAGTCCGATGGCGAGTCCGCCCGCGAGGCCGATGAGGAGGATGAAGAGCAGAGAGTCCATAAGTTTTCCTTTGGGATGAGTTTTGTTGATGATACTTGATTTACTGGATGCTTTCATGAGAAAGTCTCACGAGCATGGACGCGCCTCTTGCACAACCCCATCATCACAGTTACCATTACCCCGCCATGTCATCCAACCCGCGCCCGTTACGCGCCATTTCCACCACGTTTGGCGTTGCCATCCTGCTTGCCGCCCTGTTCACCGCCCTCCCCTCGCAAGGACTCGCCAATGGAAACTTCTACGAACGCCTGAGCCTGCTCCTCACCCCGCGCGCGCCGGATGAGGTCTCAACGACACAGCCGCAATTGAGGATCGGAATCGTCGCCGGTCACCTGGGCAACGACTCCGGCGCCGTATGCGTGGACGGCAACGGCAGTGTCACCCTCACCGAAGCGGAAGTCAACGTGGACATTGCCGCCATCGTCCAACAGCAACTACAAGGGGCGGGCTACGCGGTCGATCTTCTGAACGAATATGACACGCGCCTGAACGGCTACCGCGCCCTTGCCATCGTCTCCATCCACAACGATTCGTGCGAATATATCAACGACCAGGCGAGCGGCTTCAAAGTTGCCGCCGCGCTCAACACCAACGACATCAACCGCGCCAATCGCCTCACTGCCTGCCTGGTGGATCGTTATCAAAAAATTACCGGGCTCGATTTTCACGCCGGAAGCATCACCGAAGACATGCGCGAATACCATTCCTTCCGCGAGATCGACCCCAGCACGGTCGCCGCCATCATCGAAACCGGCTTCCTCAACCTCGACCGCGAGATCCTCACCAAAGAGACGAACCGCATCGCCACCGGCGTGGTGGATGGAATTTTGTGCTTCACGAATAACGAGAATATCGAGCCGACTCCGATTCCCAACCTGATCCCATGACAAAAACCAGGCGCCTCTTTCTCCCAGTACTGCTGATTCTGTCCCTGGGCGGCATTTTCCTCGCTTACTTCTTTTTCACCCCCTCGCCAGCGGATGCGTTCCTCAATGCCCCCACACCCGCCGCCACGCAGGAAAACCTGTGGGCGCATGTTGAAATTGCCAAGCCAACCTACACGCCGGTCATCCTGCCTACCGTTGCGCCGACTCAAATCCCAATCGCCACCGAAACCCCAGCCGTGCTCGCCATGGAGATCGTCAACGAAATCACAGTCGCGCTGGAACAGGCGCAACAGATTGAAGCCGACCCGCCGCCCGCGCCCGTTTCCGGGGGATCGAAATATATCCTGGTGGATATTTCTGACCAGCACATGTACGTCTACGAAAACGATGCGCTGATCTACAGCTTTGTCGCTTCGACCGGCATCAACAACGCCACGCGTGTCGGGGTCTTTGCGGTGCAAAGCAAATTCGATAACGCCTACGGCGCCACGTGGGATATTTGGATGCCCAACTGGCTCGGCATTTACTGGGCGGGCGGGCTTGAAAATGGAATCCATGCCTTGCCGATCCTGCCCAACGGCGCAACCTTGTGGGAAGGCTTTCTCGGCAGGCCGGTATCCTACGGATGCGTGGTGCTCGGCACGTACGAATCGAAATTGCTCTACGACTGGGCTGAAATGGGCACTACTGTCGAAATTCAGTGGTAACAAACCGCCGGTAATTCGGATGGTTTTTGCGCATATTAAAGGGTAAAATCATCCTACACGAAGTCATCTTTCCCATAAACCAACCAACTGGAACGAACATCCCCGCCTATGAACGATAACCTTTCCCAATCCCGTGAACTGATCCTCCAAGCCCGAGAGGCATTGCGTCGCAACGATCGAAGCGCCGCCCGCGCTCTCGGTGAAGAAGCCGCGTTACTCTCTCCCGATTTCGAGGATGCGTGGCTGGTGCTCGTCGCTTCAGACGACAACCCGGAAGACGCGCTGGCGTATGCGCGCAAAGCGGAGGAACTCAACCCGCACAGTCCGCGCGCGCGGCGGGCGGTGGAGTGGGCTGAAGGAAAGTTGAATCAAGCAAAAGCGGGGATGAAGCGTGTCGAGCCAGTCGTCAGCCAGCCAGCGAAAGGGATCCCGCTCGTTCGGGAATCCCAACCTGTTCAAGCCAAAGAAGAATCGAAACCGCGAGGTCGTTTGCTTTTGTTCGGCGGCGCGTTCGGGTTGTTGGCGTGCATCCTCATCGGCTTTGCCGCGTGGGCGGTGTTCAACTCGCAGGCATTCGCTTCGATGCTTGGTAACGCGCCCCAACCGACACAGGAAAATTTGTGGGCGCCGGTCGAGATCGCCAAGCCATTGAATGAGGCGCCGGCGCAAGCAAGCCCCACGGCAGAATTGCCCGCGCAGGCAAGCCCGGTTGTGCCTATCACCGGCGCAACCGAAACAGCCACACCCGCCCCTGCGTTACCGACTATCACCGTCGCTCCTAGTGCCACGCCGATGGCGCCTCCCACCGACGCGCCGACAGCCCTCCCTGCCGCCACAGAAACACCAGCCGTGCTGGCAATGGATCTGCTTGCCGACACGCCCACCAGCGCATACGTACCGCCGACTGCCGCGCCCACGTCTGCTGTGGCAAATGATCCGCAACCGTCGTACCCCGCGGAGGGCAACGGTGTGCGCTGGATCGATGTAGACTTGACGAATCAGATGGTCTACGCCTATGAGGGCGATACCATCGTCAATTCGTTTGTGGTCTCCACAGGCACAGCCTACACGCCCACTGTGACCGGCAAATTCAAGATCTGGATCAAACTCAAAAAGACGAATATGTCGGGTCCCGGCTATTATCTTGCCGATGTGCCGTACACGATGTATTTCTACAAAGGCTACGGTTTGCATGGCACGTACTGGCATAATAACTTCGGCACGCCGATGAGTCATGGGTGCGTCAATCTTTCGATCCCCGATGCGGAATGGTTATATTACTGGGCATCCGAAGGCACTGTGGTGAACGTGCATTACTAAGCGGGGAGCCGCGGGCTTATTGGCAGAGGCTTTCTCATTATCAGTACTTCACGAAAGTTCAGGCGACAGTTCGATGACGCAGTGACGTTATCGTGTCGCCTGCCTTGACGCAGTGCAACTGCGTCAAGAACATGTTTTCACGATCTACTGATTATCGGTTGCCAGGCGGGCGGTCATGGAACGCGAATGTCCCGAATGAACGAATTCCGCGAATGTTTCAGGGTTTATTCGCGCCATTCGCCTGTTCGCATCGTTCGCGTTTAGAAAATTTTGACTTTGAGAAAGCCATAGAGAGTGTTTCTTAAGTCTAAAAAGTCGCTCTTTGTACACCGATTTCACGGAACACACGGAAAAAAAAGATGGTTTTTTAAAGATTTTTTCCGTGAAAATCAGTGAAATCCGTGGCGTCCGTGTCTAAAAAAGAAATTTAAGAAACGAACTTAGGACTTACGCAAAACCCCAATACCAAGCCGCGAATTACGCGAATTTCCGCTAATTTTTTAAAAATTCGCGTGAATTAGTGAAATTCGCGGCAA
>JAJTXU010000042.1 GCA_021462845.1 Anaerolineales bacterium | reverse complement strand
TTCAAGGTAAATTGAAAAGCCGGCGCCTTGCTTTTCGCCTTCCTGCTCTTGCGGCCCTTGCGGACCATTTGATTGATTGTCGGCACGATCAGCCTCCGATAATAAAATTCTTCACAAAGTTTTTTTGCACAAAATGAGGCCATCAAGTCGATATGTGATGGCCTCACAAGGTAATGCCATTCAAGCGGGGGTAATGCCGCCTTTTTCAATTGGCAACGGAGCGAGATTTTATCACGCTATTAATATAATCGTCAAGATTTTCGCTTCGCTGCGAGGTTGTCTCCAATGCCCAACAAACCCGTATCCATCCGAGGCGGATGTTGTTTTTCTTCATCTTTTCCAAACTTGACAACGTCTCCGCTTTCGCTAACAGCTTCCACCGCCAGCCCCAACGATTGCAATTCTTTGACAAGCACCCTGAACGATGCGGGGATACTGGGTTCCTCGATCGGTTCGCCTTTGACAATCGCCTCATAAGTATTGACGCGTCCCTGCACATCATCCGATTTGACTGTCAGCATTTCTTGCAATGTATATGCCGCGCCATACGCTTCAAGCGCCCATACTTCCATTTCACCGAAGCGTTGACCGCCGAATTGCGCCTTACCACCCAGGGGCTGTTGCGTCACCAAACTATACGGACCGGTCGAACGCGCATGCACCTTATCCTCGACGAGGTGGTGCAATTTCAATACCGTCATTACACCCACAGTAACCGGCTGATCGTATGGGATACCGGTTTTACCATCGCGCAGAGTTTGCTTGCCAAGGATCGGCAGCGGTTGCCCAGTGGTATTTACGATCTCCTGAGCAACTTCCATCAAGCGCGCCTCAGCCACGCGACCAGAATGACCTTGGGTCTCGATCCACAAACGCAAGCAGGCGCTCACTGCCGCATCGTTGTATTCCGTCCGATCTTTCGGGTTGATCTCGTCCGGATAAAAAATAGTATCGGGATCGTAATCCCTATCACGTAACCATTCGGTGGCTGTGGCGAGGCGGGCAAAATCCGCATCATTCAGATCATAGGCATCATACTTGCGCTTACTCAGCCATTCTTCAAGATAAAGACGACGGACTTCATCGTCATCTTGAATAGACTCGGGGTCATACTCCTGCTCCTTGATCCACTCCCATGCCTTCACTCCCACTTCCTTCCAAGCCTCGTCGATGATCCAGGCGCGCGCGAGTTCGGCTTCGATCTCCTCTTCTGACGCGCCATCGAACACCGGCGTGACCGCGCGATAGCCTAATCGTTTTGCCGCCCAGCCCAGATGAACCTCCAAAACCTGACCGATGTTCATACGTCCGGGAACACCCAGCGGATTCAATATCAAATCCACCGGAGTGCCGTCTTCGAGGAATGGCATATCTTCCACAGGAACGACCTTCGAGACAACGCCTTTATTCCCATGTCGTCCCGCCATCTTATCGCCCGCAGTTAACTTGCGGCGCTGCGCAACCGAAACGCGCACCATCATATCCACGCCCGCCGAAAGGTCAGAATTTTCTTCGCGCGTGAACACTTTCACATCCACAACCTTGCCGCGCTCGCCGTGTGGCATGCGCAGAGATGTGTCCTTCACATCGCGCGATTTTTCGCCGAAGATCGCGCGCAATAAACGCTCCTCCGGGGTTAATTCTTTTTCGCCCTTCGGCGTAATCTTACCGACCAAAATATCGTTTGGACCTACCTCCGCGCCGATGCGAATAATGCCGTTCTCATCCAAATCTTTGATCGCGTCTTCGCCGACATTCGGGATGTCGCGCGTAATCTCCTCGGGTCCTAGCTTCGTATCGCGCGCTTCCACCTCGTATTTTTCGATGTGCACAGATGTAAAGCGGTCTTCCTGTACAAGCCGTTCAGAGATCAAGATTGCATCTTCAAAATTTCCGCCTTCCCACGACAGGAAAGCGATCACCACATTTTGTCCTAGCGCCAACTGCCCGCTCTCGGTGGACGAAGAATCGGCAATGATATCGCCCTTCTTGATCTTCTGCCCTTTGACGACAGCCGGGCGCTGATCAATACACGTGGATTGATTGGATCGTTGATACTTGCGGAGTTGATACGTGTGATTACTTCCGCCTCGTTCACGGACGGTGATTGTGTTTCCGGTTACCGACGTTACTTCACCGTCAGCTTCTGCCACCACCACCTGACCCGAATCCAACGCGGCGTGATATTCCATGCCGGTCGAAACAAGCGGGACCTCTGGGCGCACCAGCGGCACAGCCTGCGCCTGCATGTTAGACCCCATCAGCGCGCGGTTTGCGTCGTCATGCTCAAGAAACGGAATCAGCGCGGCGCTGATGCCAACCACCTGATGCGGCGCGACATCCATATAGTCTACCGATTCGGGCACCGAGAAGATAAAGCCGGAGTGATATCGGCAGGATACGCGCTCGCGAACGTATTCTTTTTTCTCTGTCAGGGGCGCATTTGCCTGGGCAATCACATATTTGTCTTCCGCATCGGCAGAAAGATAATCAAACTGATCCGACACGTACGGGACAATCTCCACCGGCTGAGCCAGTTTGGAGATCTTCTTCATCATCTTCGAGTCTATGGTTTCGCCAACCTCGAACAAAACCTCTTCCGATTTCGGGTCGACAACTTTTTCGCGCAAGGTACGACCCTCAAGGCGCTCATCATCCGCTTCCATAACGCGGAAGACCTTGCGATACGGGGTTTCGATGAAGCCATACTCGTTGACCCGCGCAAACGATGCAAGGCGGCCGATCAAACCGATGTTTGGACCTTCGGGCGTCTCAATCGGGCAGATGCGACCATAATGCGAGTGATGCACGTCACGAACATCGAACCCGGCGCGCTCGCGTCGCAAACCGCCAGGACCCAATGCCGAAAGCGTGCGTTTGTGGCGCAACTCGGCAAGCGGGTTGGTTTGATCCATAAATTGAGAAAGCTGCGATGAGCCGAAGAATTCGCGCAAGGCGGCAACCACCGGGCGGATATTGACCAGCGTCACCGGCGACAATTGCTCCTGGTCGCGGATGGACATGCGCTCTTTAATCACGCGCTCCATACGCCGGAGCCCAATGCGGAGTTTGTTTTGGATCAGCTCACCCACTGTCTTCACACGGCGGTTGCCGAGGTGGTCGATGTCATCTGCAGGCTCAACGCCGTTATTGATCTGGATCATCCGGCGGATAAGCCGAATCACATCGTTCTTGGTGACAGTGCGGTGCGGAATCGGGACGTTGAGATCGAGTTTCTGATTCAACTTATATCGACCAACGCGCTCAAGGTCATAATGCCTCTGGTCGAATAACTGCTCTTCAAGGAACTGTCGGGCATTATCCAGTGTGGCAGGATCGCCGGGGCGCATTTTCTTGAAGAACTCAATGAGCGCCGCTTCGGCGATGGTCAGTCCGCCGGAAAGGTCCCATTCAGGTTCTTGTTTTAAAGTAGAGGGCAGGAAAAGGCGTTCCGGATTGTTGTCCACATCTTGAAAAAGCGACAGCAACTCTTCATCCGTTCCGAGTTTGAGCGGTGAATCTTTTATCCCATCATCAACCGCCGCCAGCGCGCGCAGGAACACCGTGATCGGCACCGTGCGTTTGCGATTGAACTTCAAGATGATGTAATCGGATTTGCGGGTCTCGAACTCCATCCATGCGCCGCGGTCTGGAATCAACTTGGACATGGCGAGCAGGCGTCCCGTCGCGCGATCCGTAGGGGCTTCGAAGTACACGCCGGGGGAGCGAATCAACTGCGAGACGACGACGCGCTCCGTCCCATTAATGATGAACGTGCCTTTGTCTGTCATCTCGGGGAAATCGCCAAGAAAGATATCCTGCTTGATCGGCTCGGGCACGTCGGCGCCAGCCAGTAAGACAGAAACGTATAATGGGCTGGCGTAGGTAAGGTCGCGCTCTACGCACTCTTCGATGGTGTGTTTGGGATCGCCAAACCAATATTTTAAACCCCATTGTTTGGCTTCGGGTCCCCGACCGGGAAAAAACAACTTCATCCCTTTGTTGTACGATTCGATCGGCGACACCTCATGGAAGAGGTCGCCCAGTCCCTCTTTTTTGAGGCGTTCGAATGAATCCAACTGGACTTCGATGAGATTGGGAAGTTTGATATTGACAGGGATACGGGCGTAGGTTTTACGAGGCAGAGTAGAAGACATTTGGTTCGCTCCTGGCTATATGTCTGTGCGCCGTTACGAAGTACCCACTCTCATCCCTGAATTTAGTGCTTGCCGGGTAACAGATGCAATTCAAATTTGGGATGCGTGCAAGAGTTAGTAAACACACGAAGCCATCCCGCGTGATGAGCGGGATAGCAAAACTTGATTATATATGAAGGGTTTGATATACGCAAGGGATTTATGTGATGAATTTCAATCCGGTCCCCAAGTGCGATTGCGTCGATTCTATCACAAGCAAGCTATTTCGCAACTTGATTAGGTTACGCGGGGTTTAGATATACAACACTAACCTCAAACTCGGGAGAACGCAATGACAACAGCACAATCCACGATAAACGATCGGCGCGAAATTTTTGGCTGGGCAATGTACGACTGGGCAAACTCTGCGTTCAGCACCACCATTGGTTCGGTTTTTCTAGGACCGTACGTTAGAGGGCTTGCCACAGCAGTTGCGGAATCTGAATTTCTGGCAAGAACAGGCGCGGCGTGGACCGAGGCAAGCGGTCAACCATTGGTAGTTAAATTTCTCGGACTTCCGGTTGCGCCAGAGGCGGTCATCGCTTTTGCCATATCGCTTTCTGTTGTGTTTCAGGCGGGTTTTTTACCCATATTGGGCGCTATCGCCGATTATTCGCATCGCCGCAAGCAAATGCTTCAACTTTTCGCAACCATTGGCGCATTGGCGACGATTGGCATGTTCTTTGTGACCCTCGACACGTGGACTCTCGGTCCGATCCTATTCATCATTGCCAACCTTTCCTTCGGCGCGGCGTTGGTTTTCTATAATGCTTATCTGCCGGATATTGCAAGCGAAGAGGAACGCGACCGGGTCTCATCTTATGGGTTTGCTTTGGGATACATCGGCGGGTTTGTCCTGCTCGCGCTCAACCTGGTGTTGTATTTGCTTCATGAAAATTTCGGGATTTCAGAAAGTATGTCAGTCCGCATCAACCTTGCTTCGGCGGGAGTTTGGTGGCTGGCATTTTCAACCGTGACGTGGCGAAGGTTACGCTCACGCCATGCCGCCCATGAAATTCCACCTGGCGAGAATTTATTAACCGTCGCCTTCAAGCAACTCTCAAAAACAATGGACGTGCCAGCAAAATCCATTGCCTTCTATCTGCTCTCCCCTCTTCTAATATTGATTTGGGCTCCCTTAATTACGCCTTTTGTCACACGACTTATCAGCAGTGGACAATTGGATGCGGACCTTGCGCTTTTACCGGTATTTGTTCCCTTGTTTGGTCCCATCATCCTGTTAGTTCGGTTTCTACGAAACAAGTATCGCACTACGCCCGAAACTTCCAAATTCCTTACCTCGTATTTGATCTACAACGACGGCATCCAAACTGTGATTGCCGTCGCCGCTGTCTTTGCCGATGCGCCATTGATCCGCGGCGGGCTCGAACTAGGACAAGAGACGTTGATCTCGGTCATCTTGCTCATTCAATTTGTGGCATTTTTTGGAGCGCTTTTCTGGGGCAAGCTCGCAAAATGGATCGGGGCAAAACGCGCCATCATCGTTAGTCTTGTGATTTGGGCGGCGGTTGTGATCTACGCTTACAGCGGCATGAAAGGCGATTCGCGGGCGACCGAGTTTATGATTCTGGGAGCCGTTATCGCCCTTGTCCTCGGCGGCTCGCAAGCGATCAGCCGAAGTTTGTTCGCCCAGATGATCCCCAAGAATAAAGAGGCGGAATTTTTCTCGATCTACGAGATCAGCGAGCGCGGAACATCCTGGCTTGGGACGTTGGTCTTCGGGGTCGCAGTCACGATCTTCGGCAACTTGCGTATTGCCATCCTTGCATTGATCTTCTTCTTTGTGGTCGGTTTGGCGATCCTGCCCTTCGTCAACACCGATAAGGCAATAGAAGACGCAAAACGAGAAGGCGCGCACTAATCCAAACGGGCTGAGGATTTCTCTCCTCAGCCCGTTGAGTTATAGCTTCGGCAACACAATAGTCTTCTGCCCCTGGTATTTCCCCTTCTTATCTGCATACGAGACTTCGCACTCTTCGTCCGCCTCAAAAAACAAAACTTGCGCCAAACCTTCGTTGGCGTAAATCTTTGCAGGCAGTGGCGTTGTGTTCGAGATCTCGAGCGTCACATAACCTTCCCATTCTGGCTCAAACGGCGTGACATTCACGATCAAGCCGCAACGCGCGTATGTGGATTTTCCCAAACACACGGTCAATACTTTGCGGGGGATGCGAAAATATTCAATCGTGCGCGCCAATGCGAACGAGTTCGGCGGGATGATACACACATCCCCTTTGTACTCGAACATGGACTTTGGGTCGAAATTCTTGGGATCAACGATCGCAGAGTGGACGTTTGTGAAGATCATGAATTCATCCGCCACGCGGATGTCGTATCCGTACGACGAAACGCCGTAGGAAATGACTCCTTGCCGAACTTGTTTATCCACGAACGGTTCGATCATGCGTTGTTCAACTGCCATCTTGCGAATCCAATAATCGGGTTTGAGTCCCATACAATTCTCCTAGGTTTGTCACCCTGAGGGACGCCTCGCGTCCCGAAGGGTCTCCAATATCGCGAGGGGATTTCGCTTCGCTCACATTGTCCCGATGATTTTCGGGAGAATGACATGTCACAAAATTTATTTCACAACGATCACAACCTGCGTGAGTTTTCCCGATTGTACTTCAACCCATCGTTCGTAAAAACCACTATTATGTATAAGTGTAATCCGATAACGCCCAGAAGGCAGATCGTTGATCCCTACATTCTCCTCGCTCAAGGACAGTGTCGCGTCATACGTTTCAAGATAATTCAAGCCAACGGCTTCACCCGAGAGCGAAACTTGTTGAACAGTGATATCGGCTTTTTGTAACGCTGAATTCGCATCCTGTATTGAAATTGCCAACGCGCCAAAATCTGGTTTGCTCGGCAGTAACCACAATTCAGGGTTGACCATCGAAAAATAATCTTCAACGTCCCCGCGACGGACTTCAAAATGCAGGTGGCTTCCAATCGCTACCCCGCTGCGCCCCACTTCGCCGATCTTCTGCCCTGCTGAAACATGATCACCTGCCGCAACATCGATTTTAGAAAGATGCGCGTACAACGTGAATAATTCATTGTCATGTTGGATCACGATTAGGTTGCCGTAAAAAATTGGCCACGGCGAATAGATCGCTACTTCATCTGGACCTGCAAAGAGTACCACTCCCTCCCCCGCCGCGTGGACGGGAGTCCCTAACTCGTTGACGAATTCCACGCCGCGGTGCGGGTCTCGTGTGCCGTTGCTTGTTGAGGCGAACGGATACATTCTCTCCACTGAATCATTCGCGGGAGGTTGAATAGGTCGCTGGAGGAGGAAGTGTCCGTCGGTGATGCAGAAATCTGCGGCGAGAGGGTCGCAGGGGATCGGTGTTGGTGTCTGAGTTGATGTTGGAGGAACAGTTGCTGTTCGTGTGAGAGGAATAATTGTAATGGTTGACTCAAGAGAAGGTCGAAGCGTTGGCGTTGGACTAATCGCTGTTACGACTGTCGGGGTTGATGAACACGAAGCGAGAAACACGACACAAAGGAAGCTTGAAATTATTCTCATGCGGACTATAGAAACCCCGAAGGGGTAAAACGAATATAGATTTTTTTGAAAAATCGTCCAAACTCCGAAGGAGTGGCATTATTTATAAAAACAAGCCATCCTTTCGAGATTGTTTTGTCGATCAACCACTGGTACGCAGTAGATGCTATAACGCGAGATTTATTTGGATTCTGATATTGTTGATTGGCAAGAGCGACATGAATGTCGCTCTACGGAATCTAATTTGGATTTACCTGCGCAACATCACCAATTAGATCCCACCTCGCTCTTTCATCACGTTGCGGATTTTTGTTTCAAGGGCATCAGCCTTTGCTTCGAGTTCTGTGAGTTCGCTCAAATACGCATCCCCAGCGGATTGATCTGGCAATGAATGGATGTTGATCCGCACATTGTATGCGGCGGCAGTGAGCGACGCGCGCGACATGGCAAAACCAGACAGCGCGTCGCTGATGGCATTGAGGTTGCCATGCTCCGCACACTTTACGGCAAGTTCCATGATCTTGACCGATCGTTCCGCTGAATGAAGAGGAATGTGAGCGGCGTTCAACGTGGCGCGTTGGATCGCGGCGGTACGCGCTTTTTGTTGCTCTTCTGTCTCCTTCGGCAACTTGAACGCGCCGATGACCGCCTCGAACGACGCGGCGTCATCCTCCACGGCTTGGGTCATTTCGGCGCGGAGTTTTTCCGCCATCACACGCACGGCTTGCATCTCGGCTTCGACCTCGGCATATTTTTTTCTTCCGATGGTGAGACCCGAAACCATCGCGACCAACGCGGCTCCCATTGCGCCAGCATACGCGGCGGCAGAGCCGCCGCCAGGCGCGGGTAAGGCGGATGCTAACTCGTCTAAAAATGAGGCAGGCTGAGGTGTGGAAAGACCGTGGACGGTGGACGAGCGACCGTCTGCGGTCTGCGGTCCACTGTCGAAGAGTCGCGATTCTAAAATCTGCGCTTTGTCGAATTGATCGAGTTGGGTATACCAGACCGCCGCATCCACCAACGCTTCTTGCGGAATCAACCCGACGAGTTCGCTGTGATGAATGTTGACGCCGTAACGCTGTGCCTCACGTCGAATGAATTCGACAACGCGCGCGATGGGCGTCTCGTGAAAGTTGGTGAGGTTCATCGAGACCTGCGCGCGACCGTCCACGAGCAAGCCGAGACCTTTGACATAACGAGGTCCGCCCGATGAATGACGCACAGCCTTGGCGATTTTTTTTGCGATGCTCACATCGTCGGTGGTGAGATATACATTGAACGCAATCAGCGGATTGCGCGCGCCGATGACTGTTGCTCCCGCCTTCGGAAGTTTGCTCGGGCCAAAATCGGGTTTGCGATTCGGGTCGGATTCGATCTCGGTCTTGAGTCCCTCGTATTGCCCTTTGCGGATGTTTTCGAGATTGGCGCGTTCAGGACGCGTTGCCGCCGCTTCATATAAATAGACGGGGATGCTGAGTTCGCCAGCGACGCGTTGACCAAGCCTCTGCGCGATCGCAACGCACTCGTCCATCGTCGCGCCGCCGAGCGGAACGAACGGAACAACATCCGTTGCGCCGATGCGCGGATGCTCGCCGGTGTGCGCGTCGAGGTCAATGAGTTCGGCGGCGGTCTTGATGGCGCGGAACGCGGCTTCTTCCACACCCGCAGGCGAACCAGCAAAGGTCAACACTGTGCGGTTGTGGTCGAGGTCGGAGGAACGGTCGAGGAGTTTCACCTCGCTGACCGCTTGGATGGCGGCGACGATCTGGTCAATAATTTCAGGTCGCCGCGCTTCGGAAAAGTTGGGGATGCATTCGATTAGTTGAGTAGTCATGTGGTCTTTTAGTCCGTTAGTTGGGTGGTATGGTAGCAACTGAGCATAATTATAAGGGGTAGAGGATTTTTACGGGAGGCAATGCTATAATTTCGAAAGAGAAATCATGCTTGATATAGATAAAGTAGACACGTTAGCAAGCCCGCTTCTTGCTCTTAAACAAGAAGGGGGTACAGAAAATTACTGGAACAACGTTGCTGAAACTATTGCTCAAGCTCTAGGTTTTTACTTCATTGGAATCTATTTTTCTGACACCAATAATGAATATATGGTCTTCAACGGTGGCAGCGGGGAAGCAGGAAAGACATTTTTGAAAATTGGATATAAATGCAAGATTATTAACGGCAAGCAACCATCATGGCATGCAGGAACTGCCGCGTATTTGAAAGCAATATTATTGATAAATTGGGCAAAAGGGGAAATTTCCAGCTTTGAGATTGCCGGAGATAAGGTTATCAATCGAAAACTTCTAAGTGAAATTAGGATGTTTTGGAGTCCCCAGTTACCACTTACTCAAGGAGAGTTGTTTATTCCAATAAGACTAGGGCAAAAAACAATTGGCATCTTAGAGGTCAATCTCGATGTAGAGCCACAATTTACAGAAGAAGAAATGATTAAGCTATCCACACTGGCAAACTATATTGCTTCAATTATCAAATGAATATCCAAAATCTCTCGGCCTTTCGACGGGAGGATTTTGATTGTGGGCTTGACCTCACCCCGTCCCCTCTCCAAATGGAGAGAGTAGTATTTGTCCTCTTGAAAATCGTGTATGATCGGAGAAGGAGATAATTTCTGACATACCTCTTACGTAATCAAATGTAAAAATCACAACGTGCGCTTCGTCAAATCTACAAATCTACAAATCTACTTTTGCGAGGTGCATACGTGAGTCCAAACAATTGGAATCAGGGGATCATTGACGAATTTCGAGCCAACAACGGCAAAGTTGGGGGACGGTTTGAAGGGAAAACTTTGCTTCTCTTACATACAACGGGAGCAAAGAGCCATAAGCCGCACGTCAACCCGGCGGCATACGTGAAGGACGGTGACCGCTATGTGGTCATTGCTTCCATGGGAGGCGCGCCAACCAACCCAGACTGGTATTACAACATTGTCGCCAATCCAACCGTCACAGTGGAAGTGGGAACGGAAGAATTTCAAGCCGAGGCGAAAGTAATTAAGGATGAGGCTGAGCGGGCTCGACTCTATAACAAAATGGCGGAAATGATGCCAGCCTTTAACGGCTACCGTCAAAAAACGTCGCGCGTCATCCCGGTCATTACTTTAGAGAGCAAGCCTTAACGCTTCCCCAACCCCATAAGCCCTTTACCTCCTGGCGTTGTCAGGAGGTTTTTGTTTAAGGTATCATCGGCGAGTAATTCAAATCGATAGTTCATTAACCCGGAGACCAAAATGAAACCTCTTCGCCTGCTTCTATTGATTATGGTAGTCCTATTCACCATCGCCTGTAACGCCATCTCGCCTACCGAGGAACCGCCGGGTGTGGGCGAGACAGCCGAACACGGCTACGCGTTAAGCGAACCCGTCATTGCCGCGCTGGAGGAATATAAAACAGACCACGGCGTCTATCCCGCCTCTCTTGATGAACTTGTCCCGGAGTACATCTCTGAAACGCCAAAGAAGAATGATGGGTTGGATTTCTCGTACAGTTCCACCGGCGACAGCTTTAGCTTTTCTTTCCATTACATTGGTCCCGGCATGAATACCTGCACCTACACGCCCGAAAAACAATGGCAATGTTCGGGAGCGCATTGATCCTTTTCATTGAACAATTCACCTTACGCCGCTTTGCCGCAGAGACGCGGAGAAAAAAACCTTTGTTCTTTCTCTGTGAATTTGGTGTCTGATCTGAAAATATTCAGAATAACCGTGAATGGTTGACGCGTAGTGACGACTTTAGTCGTCTTGTTACGGCTAAAAAGCGACTGACGTCGCTGCTACGCTGTCAGGTGATATGAGTTACTCCGAATAAACCCCAGAGGCAAACCACCGAGTCACGGAGACACAGAGAAAAAACTCCGCGACTTCGTGGTTTAATTTTCATCTTTCGAGGTGAATCCCGTTCATGGATACTCTGTGGCTAGATCGCTTATCGTCATTTAATAACTCACCTTACGCAGTAAAACCGTAATGCAAAAGCGACATGAATGTCGCGTTACGGAGATCAGACTGGCTTCCATTGCATAACATAGGTTAGTAAGGCTGTCTCCAAATAACTCGCCCTCGAAAGATTATTTTCGAGGGCGAGTTTTCTTGTTTCAATCACGCGCGCAGTTACTTGTCCGCTTCCACTTTTACCAACACGGCGCGCGCAACAACCCGTTTCAAATAGGTGTTCGTCTTGGCATCGAAATCTTTGCAGGTGATCAACGTCAACCATGTCTGTTCCTCGTGTTTGAACACCGATGAATCCTTCGGACCAACTTCGCGGTTCGTGCGAATCTCGTAGATGAATTTCTGCCCGTTGGCATGGATGACAATCTGGTCGCCAAATTTCAACGCGCTCAGGTTCACGAACGGACCCGGCAAACCGCTCGCCAGCACTACATGACCGGTCAACACGCTGTTGCCCGGCAATGTTGGGAATGCGCTTCCTTCCAACCATCCGGCCTGTTTGCCCAACCAGGCGACATTCCACCCTCCATTGCGGAGCGGCACGCCGACGATGTTCATCTTCACGCCGAGCGAGGGGATCTCGAGCCAGAGATCGTTGGCAAGCCCGGAATATGATTCTTGAGGCGTATTACTCAAGTCTGTGACCGTGTTCGGGGCAAAGCCAGTGTTGGGAATATTTGCCCGGATGTTATTCGATGAGCCGGTACCCGGCGCGCCCAACACCAGCGTTGAACTTACGCCGTACACGTCGACCGGGTCGCCGGGGTCATAATCGCGTTCGGTTGAGAAGATGTTGTTGTTTTGTTGTCCCGGCGGATTACCTACCGGGCTGGGCGGAACGCCCGGCAGACTCGTCCATGCCACACTACCCACATTTGTGGCAGGCACCGACAACACAGTCACATCGAACGTGATGCGCCCATCGCCGCCGCCTAATTGGAAGTTGCTCCACGCGGCGGAGATCGTCCGCGTGCCGGCATTATACAAACACGCGCCCACATCCGCTGGTTGAGCGCCGGCATTGCAGTCTAACGAGCCGAGTACCATATCTAATTCCACCGGCAACGGATCGGAAACGACAAGGTCGTACGCGTCTGTCTCGCTCGCCGCGGTGTGATCGATCATCAACGTGAGCGTGACCACAGAACCGACCGACACGGTTGATGTGCTGGATGTTTTCAGAATCGACACATCGGGCTCCACGATGGTCACTGTTGTTGTGCGCGGACCCACCGACCCGGAATCGGAACTCCACACCGCGCTGTTGTCGAGGCTAACGCCAGAGACGTTCGCCTCGCTATCGAGCGCCACAGCGCGATAATCGATCGTCAGGGCTTGGGGAGCGCCGGGGTTGGTGAGCAGGCCGAAATTAAAGGTGACTCGCCGTCCCACATCCACAGGCGTTCCGCCGCCGGCATCGTCCACAGTTGGGTTGGCGCAGATGCCGGCAAAGCCTCCCGCGATTGAGGTGGTCAGTGTTCCGGCATTGATCGTCACGCAATCCATGAACGAGAGACCGCGCTCCATGGTATCCACCAATTGCGCGTTGTTAAATGTGCCAGTGGGAATGGTGATCTGAATCCGGTAGGTGACGATCTCACCGATGGCAACATCCGGATCGGCGGTAAAAGCCTGGTTGCTTGAAAGCAATGTTTTGGTAAAGCCGCCAGGGTTCGCCTGTTGGATAAATCCAAAATCGAGCGTTGGGTTGGATGTGGTTCCGTTGTTCTGAGTAACCGCATTGTTTGATGCCGCGCCGGCGCTTCCCGGTGTAAGCGTGACCGCCGCGCTTGAAACCGCTCCCGCGCCTGTGCCGATGCCGTTATCGTTATTATCCGTGTTTGAGTCGGGATCGGCAGAATCGGCGGCGTCGAACGAATCGATCGTGCTGAGGTATCCCGCAGGCGGAGTGACGCGCACAATGTAATCACCTTGCGGCAAACCGCCAAAGAGATACGCGCCGCCCGCGCCGGTAGTTACGCCGCCAGCCGCATCGTCTGCGGTTCCCAAGATTCCATCGGGTCCGACGTTGATCTCCGTGCCGCCATCGGATGCAAATAATTGAACTGTTGCGCCGGCGATGGCTGTATCGCCCGCGTCGAATGTTCCGTTGATGTTGATATCTTCAAAAACAAGGTTGCCTAACTGCTGACGATAGAAGCCGAAATCCACAGTCATATCGGCGCGATTATCCGCCGCGCCTTGACCCGAACCGGAAAGGTCCGTTTCGCCGGTTGGTTCAGCGGAACCGGGACCGAGCGTGACAGCGGAACTGATAACCGCTCCATTGAACGCGCCGGCATTTTGTCGCGTGCCGTTATCGTCGACATCCGAAACAACGAGGTCGGCATCCGGCGCGACAGTTTCTCCGATCGCGCCTGCTCCGTCAATGGTCGTGCCACTGCTCCAATATCCTTCGAGCGCGCCGCCGCTTGCAAAGTTACTCGCGGGAATCACAACCACGTAATCGCCGGCAATCAGGCTATCGAAGCGATAGTATCCGCCGCCTGCCGTCGTGGCAGTCCCCAGCGCAATTCCCGTCGGATTGCCCGCCCCATCCGCCGCGTAGAGTTGCACTGTCACACCGTTCACGCCAACTTCGCCCGCATCAATGGCGCTGTTGTTATCCGTATCGAACCAGATGCGATTTCCGATGCTGTATGGAACCGTCACCACGCCTAGGTCGACGCGCGGTTCGTCTGTTGTGCCGGTGGCATTATTGGATGCCGCTTCAGCGCCCGGCGTGAGTGTGACCACCTCGGTCTGGATGACTCCGCCCAAACCCAAGACACCGTTGACGGATCCGTTATCGTCGTTGTCGTTTGTATTGACATCCGCGTCTGGCGCAGGCTCGTACGCACCGCCGCCCGAACTGGAGGTTAGTCCTTCAAGCGTGCCGCCCACGTTGAATTCTGCCGCGGCAATACGCACTATGTAATCTCCAGCGGGAAGACCCGTGAATGCATAATCACCATTGCCCGCGGTCGTTGTTGTGGCGATCACGGTCAAGCCGTCGCCGGACAGCAATTCCAGATCGACACCGTTGATGCCGATCTCGCCGCCAAGCAAACCATCATCGTTGGCGTCTGCCCACACGCGGTCGCCGAGGGTGATGGTGTAAAAGCCAAAGTCTACGGTCATATCGGCGCGATTATCGAGCGCGCCCTGCCCGCCGGAAAGATCGGTTTCACCGGTGGGTTCGATTGAGCCGGGACCCAATGTCACTGCCGCGCTAAGTACTGCTCCGTTGAATGCGCCGGCGTTTTGAAGCGTGCCGTTATCGTCGGCGTCGTTGACGACAAGATCGGCGTCTGGAGCCACAGGCTCATTGAGAGCCCCGTTCGGGAGGCGGGTCGTGCCGGAGGACCAGTAACCAGCCAACACGTCGTTGGAACCGTTGACGATGAAATTGTCCGCCGCGATGACGACCACATAATCCCCGGCGACGAGATTGTCAAAGCGATAATATCCGCCGCCCGCGGTAGTTTGATTGGCAAGCGCCGCGCCGGTTGGGTTGCCCGCTCCATCTGCCGCATATAACTCGACCAGAACATCATCGATGCCGAGTTCGCCGGCGTCCAGCGCGCTGTTATTGTTCGTATCGAACCAAACACGGTTACCAAGACTATAAGCGCGCACAAAGCCAAAATCTACGGTGAGATCAGAGGTACTGCCGGTTGCATCTATTACAGTGATGTTTACGGCAACTTCACCGGGGGTCATGGTAAGCGCGCCACTGCTCACGGCTCCACCGGCAACGCCAATGCCGTTATCGTTATTGTCGGTGTTCGTGTCGGGATCAGCCGTATCGGCAGGCGCGGCAGTATCCACTGTGCTGGTGAATCCCACAGGCGGCGTGACGCGCACAATGTAATCGCCCGCCGGCAAACCGCCAAAGGCATACGCTCCGCCCGCGCCGGTGATCATGCCTCCAGCCGCGTCATCGGCTGTGCCTAAAATGCCATCAAGTCCAACGTTGATTTCGGTGACGCCATCTGAAGCAAACAGTTGCACCGTTGCGCCAGCCAGCAAGGCGTCGGTGCCTGCATCGTAATCGCCATCGCCGTTGACATCTTCAAAGACGAGATTACCGATATCGACCCGGTAAAAACCGAAGTCGACTGTGCGGTTGGAGCGGTTATCAGGCGATTCGCCCGCTTCAGGATTCGTTACCGGGTCTGTCTCGCCCGTAGGTTCCGATGTGCCCGGCCCCAACGTCACCGCCGTAGATGCCACATAATCGACGGCATTGCCGGTCAGGGTTGTGCTTCCATTATCGTCGTTATCCAGCACGGTTATATCCGGGTCATTTGCGGTGGCATCTGCGATCGCGCCGTTCACCGCCGTCGACGTGAGACTGCTCCAATATCCCGCCAGTGGATTCGCCGGCACGGTATCCCCCACCCCCACATCGCGGAAGTTATCGTCGGGAATCAAGACCACATAGTCGCCCGCCGGGAGATTGTCAAACCGATAGTAGCCGCCGGCATCGGTGGTATCGAACGAGAGGAAGGTATCGCCCGCATCCCACACGCCCGGCGTGGCGCCGGTATCCTGGAATACCTCCACGCGAACCCCGCTCACCCCCACTTCTGTATTGTTCAGCAAGCCATCATTATTCGTGTCAAACCAAACGCGGTTGCCCAAACTGTATGATTGTGTGAAACCAAAATCATAGGTGTGATTGTTGTCGCCCGCATCCCCGGTCGTGATCGTAATGACCGCGTTGTTTCCGTTATAGGTTCCATCCGAATCGCGCTGATCGGCGTCGGCATCTGCCGGAGAAAGAGCCAGCCCGGTGAGCGGGGCTTGCTGACTCCCACCCAACGCATTTGGAATGCGAATTTCATACGTGGTATTTGGGTCGAGCGCGTTGAGTAAGTAGATGCGACTCGCCGTCGATGCGCCAGGTCCTGAACTGAAAAAGTAATTCCCGTTAGCATCGGTCACGGCGGTGGCAATCAACGTTCCGCCCTGATACAGTTCCACGGTTACACCGGCGAGTGGAGTTTCGCCCGGGTCTTGAATCCCGTCTCCGTCAGATTCCGTCCATAGGCGATTTCCAATCTCGATGGGAGCCATGTAGCAGAATCCTTCCACGTCGCCGATGCCGGCGGCTTTGCCAAAGAGACTGGCATTGTCGGTGCGCGGGAACAATTCAAAGGCGCGCGTGCGCGTGCCGGTCAGGTTGCTGAACCACGCCACCCCGCCCGAGCGAATATCGAAAGGATCGTACACAGAAACGGCAATCTCATCGGTTCCAGGCAAAAGGACCAAGCCGCCTAACGTGACTTCATGATGTGTGCCGGAATTAAGCGCGCCGGATGGAGAGTACATATCCTGCCAGTAATATTCGCCGCCGCCCGGTCCTTGCGCAGGCACACTGCCCGCTCCGCCGGTGGTGACGCCTCCGCAGGTGGCATTGTTCTCCAACACAAAAGCGCCTGCCACATTGCACACGCGCAAAATATCGCCCGCCGATGTGCCCTCGAATGTGGAGCCAGCCGTGATCGTCACCGATGTAACGGTGTAACCGGTGGTAAAGTCGTAAAAGTTGAAGGATGTGGTGGCGGCAGAGGTGGAATAGTTTACCTCGCCGGTCTGATGACCCAGGCGATCCATCAAACCAATGAGCATATCGCCATCCGTGTCGAATTCGATATCGGACAGGATCGGCTGGGGATAGATAATCTGATTCCCGTATGCCAGCCCGGGCGCGCAGGGCGCTTCACAGATGGTGGTAAACACATTCGACCACGGACGCCATTCTGCCGGATAACCGGGCGCATCGGCGCTGACAACCCCGCGTGGGTAATTCAACGCAAATTCATACACGAGCGTCCACGCGCCCGGCGCGGATTCGCTGGTGCGAAGAATATAAGCGCGTAAGTTGTTGACGTTCTGGGTGCTTTCCGCAGAGCATACCACGCCCACATATACATTGCCCTGATAGACTTCCACAGCCCAGGGGCGCACATCGCTTGCCGCGCAGGCTGTCGCACCGGGGGGCAGGGTGACGGCGGTTGCCGTGCTATACGTTGCCGGCGCAACGGCGGGAATACCGATATCGAGGGAGTACAGCGTGCGATCTGTGAGGTTGATCAGCCACAAGGTGTCATCTGACGCGCCGATATCCATATCGCCGATCGCCTGTTTTCCGACAGCATCCCACGCGGCTGGATCGTTGTTTGGGATGGCAGAAACAGCCGGCAAGCCGCGCGCAGTATCGTCCAACGCGCCATCGTCCACCCCGGCGAAGGTGTCGATATCTACAAATGTGGAAACCGAGGTGGATGCGCCCGTCACCGGATTTACAACAATGGCGTAAATTCCGCCTCCGCCTAATGATCCAAAGCCTGAATGTCTTTTTGCAAGCGCGGCGGCAAACACCGTGTTGGTCGAGCGTTGATATGCCAATCCCCAGGTGGCTCCGATTTGCGCATTGGTTGCCAGTATCTGTTCGACCGTGTTATTCGCGCGTCCATAGGCAGAATTGGGTATTGAAACCATCGCGTCGGTTGCACCGGACGAATCGCCCCCCAACGGGTCGCCATTCACATAACAAGGCATCACCAGGAACGGATTGTTCTGGCAATATTCGTCCGGTTTGGATAAACCCAAATCCACACCGGCAGATGGGCTGGTGACAAACTGCACCGTGGTTCCCGAATCTTTGCCGAACGCGCCGGGGCGAAGAGTGGCAGGCACCCCCGTGAATTCGATGCGGACTTGCGTCCCGTTAGGAACGGCAAGAGTGTATCCCCCGGAGGCATTCGTCACCGCGCTTGCCACAACCGCGCCGGTGGCATCATAGGCTGTCGCTGTAACGCCGGCAACGCCGGTATCTCCGGCGCCGCGAACTCCATTATCGTTGTAATCGGTAAAAACGTTTCCGCTGACCGTGTTTGGGTTGGCGCTGGTAATGACCAGTTGGGCTCGATTATAGAAGCCAGTTTCCCCGGCGCGCGTATCGCAGATTCGCAACACCCAAGTGCCCGCAGAATTTTCGCCTTTGAAAGCGCTTAGTAACTCATAGGGTCGCGCGGCGGTTCCGGGCGGCGCAGGCTGGCGATCATAATAAGGAAAGCCCACGCTATCACTACTATTATCGTAGATCGAGCCGACCGCCGTATCATCCAGCCTGATGTCGTAGTTATCGTAGTCGTCCGGGCTGGCAACGGTCGGCGCGCCCAAGCCGCCACCGGAGATCAAGACGACTGTGGTGCCTGCGGGCGAGGTAAGCGTGACACGCACATCACTACGACGGACATGATTAAGATTCACGCCGACGTTGATATCTGAGATGACCACATTCGCGACTACGGCGATATTCCGCGTAATAGGAGCCCCGCAACTGAGATCGGTGATCGGAACAAAGACCGGGCCATCGTTGACTGTGGTGGTTAATGCGCGCGCAACAGATGCCCCCGTTGGATTAAAAAGAAAGACAAAGAATAAAACGACGCAAAGTATTCGAATAACCAACCCATTGGGTGCGGTTTTCATGACACGCCTCAAAGCCGGATGAGCCCGGCGCTGGAAGTGAAAGAATGTTAACACAAAATGGCTGGCACATGCCAGCCATTTTGCCGAATTGTCAGGTTACCGATCTGTGGCGGTCACATCCACCAATACGGCTTTGACCATCACCCAATGTTTGTACGCGCCTGTTTTGATATCGTACTGGTCGCAGGTGAGCAAGGTCAGCATGGCTTCATCGGAATGATCGAGAACGCCAACAGAATGCGGCTCGACATCCTCATTCGAGATCACTTTATAGGTGTAGAGGTAGCCGGAGTTGTAGACGTACACATACGCGCCTTTGGCAACATACTTCAAACGATAGAAGATGCCGGGCTTACCGTCTGCCCCGACCACGTGACCGCTGATCACGCTGTTGCCGCTCCAAGTGGGATAGGCGGTCTCTTCCAGCCACCCAGCCTGATTCTGTAACCACGAGGCGTCCCACATCCCATCTTTGAATTCCACACCAACGATCGGCGCAGACATCTTGATGGACGGAATCTTGATGGTCAGGTTCGATGAATCGTACGCGGGTTTCGATGCAACATCCAGCGGGGTGATAACGTCTGGAGCAAAACCCAAACCACCGGAGACGAGGATGAACGGACCTGTTCCGCCAGTGGTGGTCGTGTTCGTACCGCCACCGCCTCCACCTCCGCCACCGCCGACAGGATTCAGCACAAGGTTATCGTTATCGCCATAGATCGTGTTAATCGGGTTCGGGCTGAGAGGATCGTAGAAGCGTTCGGTGGCAAATCCATTGGGCGGGTTCGAGAATGAATCCGGTGTTTCCTGCGGACCCAGTTCGCTTGTCCATTGCACGTTGGCTATATTGGTAATTGTGGTGCCCGGTGCGAGTGTCGCGTTACCGGTCACCTGGAAGCGGATGATCAGCCGGTCTGTTGTGGGCAGGCGGGTAAAAGCGCTCCATTCGCCAATGATCGTGTTGCTTGGCACATCATACGCGCAGTTCACCAGCGCGGCATCTTGATCGCCATCGGTACAAACGATCGATCCGGCGACGTAATCCAAACCGGCGGGTATCGGATCTGTCACCAGAACATCAAACGCGTCGGCGAGGCTGTTGGCGGTGTGCGAGATCGTCAGGGTAAAGTCCACAGGCGTGCCAGCCGCCACAAAGTTCGTGTTGGACGATTTCACGATCTGCAGGTCTGGCTCGATCAGCGTCACCTGGCGCGAAACTGGTCCGAGTGTGCCGTTGCTGGAGGTGAAGACAGCGCTGTTATTGAGCACGGTCTGGTTATTCAAGGTGCCGCGATTGGAGGGAATATCGAGGACGATCGCGCGATAGGTGATGGTCAAGGTTGCATCGGCTTGACCGGTGTTGACGATATTGCCCAGCGAGAAAACTACCTGGCGGTCTATATCTTCCGGCAACCCCGTACCTGTATCGTTGGTGGTTACATTATTAGCGCAAATCGTTGAAAAATCGCCCGGCGCAACACTCGTGGTTAACGTAGCCGCAGAAGCAGTCACACTGACGCAGTCGAACAGGGCAAGACCGCGATCCATTGTGTCGGTGACCACGGCGTTGTCGTACGTGCCGGCAACAGACGGCGGGATTGTCACCACCACCTGATAGGTCACAAGTTCGCCGATGGTGAGGGTTGCCGGGTTGACTGTTTTCAGGATTCCGTTGTTCGCCTGCACAAACCCGAAATCGACTGTGGGATTGCGCGTGGTGCCGTTGTTTTGTGTCACGGTATTATTGTTTAGCGCGCCCGCACTGCCGGGAGTAAGCGTGACGATTGCGCTCGACACAACCCCGGCGCCGGTGCCGATGCCGTTATCGTTGTTATCGCGGTTGGTGTTTGGGTTGGCATTGTCAGCGGCGTCGAATGTATCGATGGTGCTGGTGTAACCGGCGGGTCCCGTCACACGGACAATGTAATCGCCTTGCGGCAAGCCGCTGAACAGATAATTCCCGTTCACATCGGTCAACACGCCGCCCGGCGCATCGTCTGCTGTGCCAAGGATGCCGTCGGGACCGACATTGATCTCGATCACGCCATCCGCGGCGAATAATTGAACGCGCACGCCTTGCAGAGGAACATCGCCGGCATCGAACGTGCCGTTGTTATTTACGTCTTCAAAGACCAGGTTGCCCAACTCGAGGCGATAGAAACCGAAATCCACAGTCATGTTGGCGCGTTGGTCTATGTTGCCTTGACCGGTGGGCGAAAGGTCAAGTTCGTTGGCTGGTTCAGTAAGACCCGGCCCCAAGGTAACGACACTGCTGACTACGGCGCCGGCAAACGTCCCTGCGTTTTGAAGCGTGCCGTTGTCATCGTCATCGGTGTCGTTATCCGCCGGCGCGGCTACGGTCTCGCTGGTCGTACCGTTATTGTTAATGGTCGTGGCACTGCTCCAATAACCCACCAATGCGCTTCCGGCGCCGCCCGCCGTGAAGTTGTCGGCAGGGATGACGACCGAGTAATCGCCGGCGGGAAGACCGTCGAAGCGATAGTAACCGTTGGCGTCGGTGGTTGTTGTGGCAACGAGCGTATAGTTGCCAAGCGCGTCCACCGAGTACAACTCGACGATCACGCCAGCCACGCCAACTTCCACGCCATTGTCACGCGCGCTATCGTTGTCGGTATCGAACCAGACACGGTTGCCAATACTATACGAGGGAACAAAACCGAAGTCGATCGTCATGTTGGCGCGCGAATCGGGAGCGCCCTGCCCGGCGAAAGGACCACCGGTGGGAATATCCGGTTCGTTGGTCGGTTCGGCGGGGCCGGGAGGACCGAGCACAATGTTGTTACTGCGGATGCCGTTGAGCACATCGGGTATTGTGCCGATACCGTTGTCCGTTTGATCGACATCCACATTGGGATTGGTTTCATCCGGCGTACTACTTGCCAGGCTAAACAGCGGGTTGCCCGAGTTGAAGTTTGCGGCAGGAATTTCCACCACGTAGCCGCCCGCGCGCAAATTATCGAAACGATAATATCCATTGGCGTCTGTCGTCACTGTTGCGAGCACGGGTCCATCGGGGATGTTGTCGCCATTATCGTCGCGATAGAGATTAACCACGACGTTCGCGATTCCAACCTCCGCCCCATCCTGGATACCATTGTCTGCGCCACCACCGCCTGTGCCATCGTCTAACCACACGCGGTTGCCGAGGCTGTAGGTACCGGTGAATCCGAAATCGTACGTGTGATTGTTATCGCCGGGCGCGCCGGTCGTCACTGTCACCACTGCATTTGTGCCGACCGGTGTTCCATCTGAATCGCGCTGGTCTTCGGAATTCCCGTTCGCATCGTTGGTGGTGAGAGTCAAACCGCTCAACGCCGGCTGTCCCAATGGTATACGCACTTCATATTGGGAATTGGGCAATAAGCCGGTCGTCAACGAACTGAAAATATAATTCCCATTTGCGTCGGTAGTTGTCGTGGCGACCAGGTTTCCGTTTTGGTCATACAACTCAACTATCACACCGGCAAGCGGAGTTTCGCCCGCGTCTTGAATGCCGTCGTTGTCCGCATCCAGCCAGACGCGGTTGCCAATCTCAATTGGCGCGGCAAAACAGAAGCCTTCGATATCGCCCAAGCCCGCGGCTTTTCCGAATGTTGTCGCTCCGCCTCCCGCGTCTATGCCAAACACTTCGTACGCGCGCGAACGGTCGCCGGTCAGGTTATTGAACCAGGCAATGCCACCCGCCCGCAATTCAAACGGATCAAAGACCGATACTGCGATCTCGTTTGTACCGGGAATCATCAACAGGCCGCCCAAGGTCGTTTCATGGTGGATGCCGCCGTTTAGATCGGTGCTGGGGGGATGCATTTCCTGCCAGTAGTATTCGCCTCCGCCCGGACCTTGCGCCGGGACGCTCCCCGCCCCGCCCGTAGTGACGCTTCCGCAGGTGGCATTGTTTTCGAGGATAAATCCTCCGCCACCATTACTACACAGGCGGATCGTATCTCCTGCAGATACACCTTCGTAGGTGGTCACCGGGTTAGTCGCCGGAATGTTGATCGTAGACGGCGCATACGTGTCTTTGTTGTATAACGTCACTGTGCCCCATGGGTCTGCGGTAGCAAAATTGGCGTTACCTGTTTGATGCCCAAGTCGATCCATAAAGCCGAGAATTAGATCGCCGTTGACATCAAACTCGATATCCGAGAGGATCGGTTGTGGATAAATGATTTGCTTCCCAAACGCCAAGTCGGCTATGGAGGCGCACGGCGCGGCGCACAGCGACGTCATGGTTGGAATCCAGGGTCGCCAATCTGCCGGGAAGCCGGTCACTGGGTTGCCAACGAATGTTGGGTTGGTCACAAATCCGCGCGCGTAGTTGAGGGGAATATCCACCACAAGCGAAAAAGCGCCGGGCGCCGCTTCACTCATGCTCAAAACATACGCGCGTAAATTATTCACGTTTTGCGTGCTTTCGGCGGAACAGACCACGCCCACATACACGTTGCCCCGCGAGATATCGACCGCCCATGGTCGAATGTCGCCAGCGGGACAGGCTGTCGCCCCTGCCGGCAGGGTGATGGGATATGCGGTCAGATCGGCGACTGTGGGTGTGGTAGGCGGGTTGCCAACGTTGATGGCATATAAGGTCTGGTTGGCGAGATTCATCACCCACAAGGTTGTATCATCCGTGCCCATATCCATATCGCCAATGGAAACTTTGCCAACCGCATCCCAGGCATTGGGGTCTGTATTCGGCAATGATGAGGTGGGACCCAACCCGCGCGCGGCATTCGAACCTAACGCTCCGGCGCCCGTGGGTATCCCCAGAGTTGCCAGATCAACAAACAATGTCGGAGCAGAGCCGGTGCCCGTATTCGGATTCAAGACGAGAGAGTAGATCGCTCCCGCGCCATTCGGTCCCAAGCCCATGTGTCGTTTTGCCAACGCCCCAGCGAAGACCGTGCCTGTTGCGCGCTGGAAAGCCAAGCCCCACGTGGCGCCGATTTGAGCGCCGGTGGCGAGCGTGTTTTCGATGCTATTGTCTTCGCGTCCATACGCATCGTAGGGAATCGAAATCAACACGTTTGCCGATCCCGCAGTGCCCCCGCCAAGAGGGTCTCCGTTAATGTAACAAGGCGAAACAAGCCATGGATTGCTCTGGCAATATTCATCCGGCTTTGCCAAGCCCATATCCGCCGCCGCGGCGGGGCTGGTGACAAATTGAACGGTCGTTCCCGAATCGACGCCGAATGCGCCGGGGCGTAAGTTTGCCGGGATGTTGGTGAATTCAATTCTTAACTGTGTACCATCCGCGATCCCCGCAAAAGAATAATTTCCATTTGCGTCCGTAGTTGTGGTAGCGACAACCGCGCCGGCCGCATTGTACGCGGTGACAGTTACCCCCGGAACGCCAACATCACCTTGTTCGCGAACGCCGTTGTCGTTGTAATCTGTAAACACATTACCAGAGACGGTATTCGGGTCTGCGCTCACGATGGTCAGTTGCGCGCGATTGTAGGTTCCAACCTCGCCGTTCCGAGTATCGCAGAGCGAGAGCGTCCAGTTTCCAACTGCATTTTCGCCTTTGAACGCGACAAGCGCTTCAAAAGGACGCGCATTGCGATCATAGAAAGGCGCGGCCACATCGTCGTTATCATTGTCGTACAACGAATTGATGCTTGAATCATCAAGCAACACATCGTAATTGTCGTAATCGTCCGGACTGGCAACCACCGGATTGCCCAGCCCCGCCCCCGAAATTAAAACGACTATTGTGCCGGCAGGCGAGGTCAGGGTGGCGCGCGCATCGCTTCGACGCGGATGGGCAATGTTCAAGCCAACGTTGACATCGCCAATGATGATTGGCGTGGGCGAGTTTACGGTAATCGTCCGATTCGTGCAGTTCGGCGCGGGAGGCGCGTCGGGAATCAATATCGCGGCGCCGGGGATATCATCAATAGAAGTAGTCAGCGCAAGAGCAGGTTGAACGCCTGCGCCAGGCGCGCCTAAAACTAAACCTATTACGACCAGTAATGTCAGGAATTTGGAGAACGACCGGGCAGTTGGATGATTCATCTTCTCTCACCTTACAAATTACTTACAGAATTGGATTTTTGTATTATATCGTACCTACAGAAGAAATGGCGGCGAATTTTGACGACGCGCGAAAATTCACGTTGTCAGGCAAGCCTCGGCCGTAGCTAAGAACTGGGGAATTGAAGCGTGACCCGCCTGGAATTTCCTCAGAACAGAAAAACAGCGAGGCTCGCAACCCGAGCAACAACATAGCAATGACGAGCTGAATAACCGGCTCTTCACCTTGCATCAAACTAAAAACGGTTTGTAGTTGTACTGAGGCGTTTCGGTGCCAGCCAAAACTTTTCCCCAAGCATATGAAATTCATCTGTCCGTCAAGACGACACTTCCTCATAAAAGATACAACTCACCACTTACCATAGTGATGTGTGATGAATGATAAAATCCCACCATGCTCCCAGATTTTCGCGTTCGCCAAAGAGATTACCTCCTCGAACTCTCGCGCGCGCTCACGCAGGAACTCGATCTTGAAAAACTCCTCGCGCGGATTTTGTTGATCGCCGTTGAAATGCTCGCGGGACAAGCGGGCATCATCGCGCTCAAAGAACGGGATGGCTGGCGCGTCGCCGCCGCCCATGGGATTGCCCCGGCTTTCCTCAGCTACCTCACCCCCCTGCTGGCTGACGAAAACGTCCGTGAGTTGGATGTGATCGAACTCAACCGCATGTTGGGAGAGTTGACGTACACCGCCAGCATGGGACTCCTCAACGGCACCGCGCTCGCGCTCGTGGCGCACAGACAAGTGATCGGCGTTATTTTCATTTTCAGAAATTACGAGGGCGGGTTCACTCCGAACGACCGCGTGATCCTTCAATCGTTTGCAGACCAAGCCGCAATTGCCGTGTACAACGCACAACTCTATGGACAAGTCTCTTACGAAAAGCAACGACTGGATGCGCTTCTCGACTCCGCCGCGGATGGGATCATCATCCTCAACGCGGACCTCACCATCGAGCGCGTCAACGATGCCTTCGAGCGCATCTACGGCAAGACGCACGACGAACTCGTGAACATGCCGCACAACGATGTGATCCGCTGGGATAGCGACCCGCAAGGTTCGACACTCGATGAGGCGATGTCAAACGGCTGGCCCCTCACACCAAACGCAACGTTATACGTGGAAGGCGATCTCGAACGCGACCTGCCGCCGTCATTGCCTGTGGGAGTCACGTACGCGCCACTTCTATCATCTGATGGCAAATTACGAAATGTTATCGTCAGCGTGCGAGACATTACACACTTCAGAACAGCGGATGAACTCAAGGCAACGTTCATTTCCATTGTGAGCCACGAACTGCGGACGCCTGTCGCGTTGATAAAAGGATATGCGTCCACTCTGCGGCGCGATGATGCAAAATGGGACAAGCACACGATCAGCGACTCGCTCGCGGTGATCGAAGAGGAAGCGGACCGCTTGAGCAAAATGGTTGACGATCTTCTCGACGCATCGCGGTTGCAGGCTGGCGGATTGAGTCTGAATCGCGCGGATGTTTCGCTCCCCGCCTTGGCAAAACGAATCGCGGAGAAATTTTCGACGCAATCGAAGAATCACACCATCGTCGCGGACTTCCCTGAAAATTTTCCCATCGTGCTTGCGGATGAAACTCGCATCGAGCAGGTCATTGCAAATCTTGTATCCAATTCTTTGAAGTATGCGCCAAAAGGCGAGATCAAGATCAGCGGCACGGTGCATCCTGAACAAGTTGTGATTTG
>JAJTXU010000041.1 GCA_021462845.1 Anaerolineales bacterium | reverse complement strand
CTACGAAAACTGGCGATCCATTGACCGCCAGTTTTTTTGTCCCGTTCTCGTTTTGACCGATTTCCCTCTCTCATTTCATCCCCTTTTTAGACAACCCCAACTATGTATGCGAGATTCTATCCCGCCCCACGAGGCGCAGTTATAATTCCCTCATGGATTCAGCCACCGCCGCGCGTTTGATTCAACTCAACAAGGATTTTTACACGCGCTTCGGCGACTCATTCTCCGCCACGCGCCATCGGATTCAGCCCGGCGCGCGCCGCGTGCTTGAAATGCTAAAAGGGGACGAGTCTATTTTGGATTTGGGATGCGGCAACGGCGAATTCATCCGCGAGTTGGCGAAGCGCGAACATCGCGGCTCGGTTCTCGGCGCGGACTTCAGCCTGCCTCTCCTGCGGGAGGCGGAGTCTCAGCCTGAGGGGTTTTCGGCGAAATTCGTGGAGGTTGATCTGACAGAGTTATCAGTAAACAGTCATCAGTTAGCAGTGACTGATCACTGGTCACTGATCACTTGTTTTGCTGTCCTGCATCACATCCCCTCCACCGAACTGCGATTAAACATCCTGCGAGCCGTTCGTCAACTGCTCAAGCCCGACGGGCAGTTCATCCATTCAAATTGGCAGTTTTTGAATAGCGAAAAGCTGAAAGGGAGGATCAAGGCTTGGGAAGATGTATCAATCTCCCCGTCCGAAATTGACGCGGGCGATTATCTGCTCGATTGGCGGAGCGGGGGAGAAGGCATCCGCTATGTCCATCACTTTAGCGAATCCGAGTTGGGCGAGTTGGCGCGCGCGGCAGGCTTTCAGGTGGCGGAGTCGTTTTCATCCGATGGCGAAACGGGGAATTTGGGGTTGTATCAGGTGTGGAAGATTTCCCAGTAAGACAAGATTTATCTTGTCCTATGTCGCAATCGCAAAGTGAACTTTGCGGTACGGTGTAAGAATTTTTGTTTCTGTCATATCTAACAAATGTTCTAATTTAACCGTCCCGCAGGTTTTTGGCTTGAATTTGATTGCGGGATGAAACCTGCGGGACGTTATTCACGGAGAATGACATGGCGCTAGAAATTTTTGAACGGATCGAAACCAGCCTGGTTGAAAAGCGGCAAGCGGTGACGGAGTTCCTTGAAACGGCTTCGGATGCCGAAAGGGAAATTTGCCTGTACGAGGACGACCATTGCGTGCAGGATCATTTGCATGTGATCAATGCCAGCCTCGAGAAGTTTGAAAACCACACGCTTGGGGTGTGCGAGATCTGTCACGGCTACGTGGAACCCAGCCAACTCGCGATGGATTACACCGCGTGTGTCTGTTTGGACCATTATTCAGAAGCCGAGATGCGGCGGCTAGAATCGGAGTTGGAGTTGTCGCAGATTGTCCAACGCGCGTTATTGCCGCAGAATGTGCCTGTCATTTCAGGCGTGGAGGTTGCCGCGTTCAGCCGACCAGCGGATATCATCGGCGGCGATTACTTCGACTTCTTCCATTTTCGCGACGGCACGCATGGACTGGTCATTGCCGACGTGAGCGGACACGGCGTTGCCGCAGGGATGTTGATGAGCAGTTTGCAAACCGCGTTACGGACGATGGCTCCCGATACCGATTCTCCCGCCGAAATTTTGGAGCGCATCAACCGCTTTTACATCCACAACGTCAACTTCACCACGTTTGTCACCGTGTTTCTCGCGCGCTTCGACCCCCTCAACCTTGAGTTGACCTACGTGAACGCGGGGCATAATCCGCCAGCGGTTCATCGCGGCGCGAGCAATGACATTCATTGGCTGAAGCCGACCGCGCCCGCGATCGGCTTAGCGGAATTTTTCCGTCCGCGCATCGAATCGGTGAAACTGTCAAAGGGCGATTCGCTTTTGCTGTACACCGACGGTGTGACGGAAGTTTTGAATTTGGCTGGGGATGAACAATTTGGGCATAGCCGCCTTGCTGATCTGTTTTCACAACATGCGCGCCAGACCGCGCCCGATATTCTGCAAACGGTGTATCAACAGGCAAGCGCGTTCGGGAGCAACAGGTCTCTGGCAGACGATGTGACGATGGTGGCGTTGAAAGTTTCCAACTGATTAACTCGCCTTACGCGCTTTATTCCGTAGCGCGACATTTCTTTCGCCCGTTTTGCGAGATAATGAACTTTAAGAAAATACTCTCATAATCTGCGTAGGGCGCGTCCTCTCACGCGCCCGTTGGCGTTAGAGAACGCCAACTATTCAGAATAACCGTGAATGGTTGACACGTAGTGACGACTTTAGTCGTCTTGTTGCGGCTAAAAAGCGACTGAAGTCGCTACTACGCTGTCAGGTAATATGAGTTACTCTGAATAAGTGGTTACGGCATTTATTTGTTAATTTCCATAATCTCGCATTGCCAGCCATTCTTGCACCAGAGCGATATGTTACAGGCATGACTTACGCAGGTCAAAATCTTTTGCCGCGAATTACACGAATAATCACGAATTTTTTAATCAATTCGCGTGAATTAGCGAAATTCGCGGCTTGGTCTTGGGGTTTTGCGTAAGTCCTAACAGGTTAAAAATTAAACCGAGCAATCGGAAATCGCCCAGCGGGTGATGTTCATGTTGATACAGTATTCGGGTTGGCGATGTATTGCCACCAATTGTGGCTGATTCCGTTTTTGCGCCCCAGGGTTTTGGGGAAGTGACTCATCCACCATAGGTGATGCTTGCGCGTGTCGCCGTTGCCCCAGTCGGCGGCGGTGACTTGGCGAGTGATCCCCTTGAAGTTGGGAAAGTTGTAGAGCCAGTCGTCACATTCACTGACGACAATTGAGGGGTTGTTCCAATCGTAGTCGCTGACGCTGTTCGGCGCGAAATGGACGTTGCCCAACGCGGCTTGTCCTTTATGAGCGCGGTCGTAGCGGATGAAGCGCTTCCAGTAATTTTCATCTCCCTCGATATTTTCAAAGACCTTCTGCATGATGGATTCGGCGCGGTGCCCCATGTTTTCCAGCATTTCGCCATAACTGCGTTCGAAGGAAAACCCCATGATGACGAACCGTCGTTTGGATGCTTCGGTATGCTGGAGCGGAGGCGCGTTGCACCAAAATGCGCCGGGTCCGCCCATGATGGATTCGTAAAAACCCGCATGAGGAAAGTTGAAGATCCACACTTCGTCGATCTCGTCTCGCGCCACGCGCTTCAAGATATCAAATTGTTTGATGATGGCGTGATAGTCGGCTTCTTGCGGCATGTAGGGCGGAATTGCGCCGCGCAGTACATTGAGATATGTTTCCGCGTTGTATGCGTATCCATCCACTTTGACGGGGAAGGCGTCCACGTCGATGCGTTGGGTGATCTGGTAACGGACAAGTCCGCCGCTGGCTTGCAGGATGTCGGACATGAATCCTACGGCGAGGTCTTCGACTTTGTTCCAGCGCATGTGTTCTGATAATTTTTTGCCGGTTGTTTGATCCACAACCGGGTCGTAGACGATGACGAGGGCGCGGAGGATCGTCTGAATGGGGGGCTCGGTCGAGGAGTCTGAAGCAGGCGTCAATGGGGCGGGAGGCGATTTTCGTCGAAAAAGGGAAAAAGGGCTCATGTCTGAAATCTAATCACAAGTTTACGTGTCTACCTGTCTACATACATCCATTTCTACGGCAAGTTCGTGGCGAAATATACCTGATTGCCGATCGAGAAGTACAGCACGTAGTTCGGGCTGACCGCCATGGCTCCCACCGCGCCAGGCTGGAAAGGGTTGGCGTCGCCGGCGAAACCGGTCAGTTGGTTTTGTAGTTCGATCGAGCGCGGCGTGAAGCGGAATACTTTTTGGTTTTCAGAATCCAACAATAGCATGATGATGTTGGGAGGCGAGGTGAGAAGCATCTGCGTGAAGTGCGCTTGCGCGAAGATGTTGATGTCTTGATGCGCGGGGTAGGCGTCGAGGAAGTTGATCGGGTCGATGCATTTGGTCTGCGTTTCGGCGATGCGGCTGAAGGTGCAGGTGGAGAGGTGCCCATCGGCGTGGAGCAGGTACAGATCGTCGCCGCTCACCGCCAGGTCGATTGCCGTGTCGATGGTGTTGGGGATCTGGTTGCCAAAATAAAAATATGGCGTGTCGGTGAAGGTGCTGTCTTTGCCGGCGAAGACCCACACCGAGCGGGAGGTGGCATCGAGCGCGTATAAATTGCCGTTATTGAGCGCGATCGAGGTGATGCGTCCCCAATTGGTGTTCGGCAGGGAGGGGAGCGGAATTGCCTGCGGCACTTGCCCGGGCGAGCAATACAATAGATTTCCAACGGCGTCGATGCCAAGCACTGTCGCGTTGACGAGGTTGACCTTGGGCAGGGCGAGCACATCCACAAGCGCGCCCACTTGATAACCGGCGTATGTGCCGGGTTCACACTTGAACGTCAAATCTAGTTCAAGGCTTCGCCCGGTGAATGCGGCGTGCAGAATCTTCCCGTTTTCGGCGTCGAGCATGTACAGGTCGCTTTCGCTTGCCGCCATGCGGCTGATCTGTGCGACGCCGGTCAACCCGTTTGTAAAGGCTGGGATGAATTCAAGCCGCTGGATGCCCATGATCGTATCCAGATTATTTTGCGCTTCGGCTTGCAACAGATTCGACTCGTCGGTTTCGCGATAACTTTCGGCTTTGTCGATCGCAGCGGCGACATTTTCCCATGCCATGCGCTGGCGGATCGGGTCCGTTTCGCTGACGGCTTGCGCGCGCGCATTGAGCGCCTGCGAATAGTATTCATCGTATTGCACGCTTTGACCGAAGCGCAAATAGACGACGACCGCCATCGTGCCGACCAACAGTGGGACGATTAACGCGATGAAGATTTGAAGGTACTGAGGCACGAACGACATTTGTGACTGCGCCGCTTCTCCCGCAGGGACATCTGTACTCTCGCCCCCGGGCAATAAGCGCGGGATGAAGCGCAGGAAGAACGACTTCGCGCCCTCGTTTGCCCGCCGCGCGATCTGAATTCCGCCGACCATCACTTTCGCCATTTGCCGCGTCGCTTCGGCGTGAGCGTTGGCGTTTGTCTCCGCTTTGGAACGATCGAACAACCCGCCAAATAATGGTTTTGGGGTTTGCTCAATTGTCTCTTCCTGCTCCTTGATTGCATCATCTTCATCGTCCACCGGTTCGACCATCTTGACCGGTTCCGCCTTTGCTGGCTCCGGTTCGATCACCGGTTCGTCGGGCTTTCGCCGTGGAATGGAAGATGGAAATGAGGCAACCGCTGGAGGCGGAGGCGGCAGATCATTGAGGGGTTGCGGCGGGATGGCGTACGCCGAAGGTTGAAGCATGTGCGCGCCGAAGTCTGCCAGGCGGTCGAGTTCTTCCTCGGTAATGATCGATGAAGAATTCACGGGCTGTAGATCGGTTTTTGGTAATGTGTCATTGATCGTCGCCGGCAGTTCGTTGTTCTCATCTTCTTGAAACCGTTGCGGCGATTCGATGAGAACATCGTCGACAATCTCCTCTTCGCGTTCTTCATACTCTGGCAGTTCAGAAGGTTGGGGGCGCGAATCTGTTTCAGGCGCCGAGGCAGGCTCAATCGTGGAGGGAGGCGGCGCACCCACGTCTGCGCGTAGGATGGTGATGACTCCCGATCCCGTTTTCAAGTGAATGAGTGCCGCGTTCAAGTCGCCTTTGGCGTAGGTCAATTTGCGGTATGCCGCATCCAGCGATGCGATCGGGCGTTCGCCCAACAGGTCGTCTTCCCAGTCTCTTGGGAATTTTCCGCACAGCACGAGCAAGTCGTTGGGATGCAGATCGACTTGCGCAAGATAAGATTGAATACTCTGACTCGTCCCCAAGCCTTTGCCCGAAAGCGACGGCTCATAAATGTGACGCGGTTGTCCTTCGCTGACGCATACCGCGCGCGCGGGTCCGTTGAGCAGGAGCGTGCATTTCTCCTCGCGCACAACGGCGATCACCAGGACCGCGTTGGCATATTTCCCCTGCCCGGTTGTGGAAAAATTGCGCTCGAGCATCGTTGCGTTGAGATTCTCTGCGGCTTTGCGCATGGCGCTGGTCTGCGCGCCGGGCGATTGGTAAAACGTTGTTGCCGCTTTGTGATGGAGCGCGTCGATTTCTTCGAGCGAATATTCCGCCGTGCCTGAAAATGCGAGGTAGAGGATCAGGCTGTCTTTTTCACGCCCGCGCGCCACGCGCCCTCGCGGCGTAAAGGTAAGCAAGCCCGGCAGGTCTGCGAAGTTTTGACCGTTGTGTCTGTAAATGGGGAGGATGTTGAGGTCGAATGTTGTCACGGCGTAAGAAAGTTCGGAAGATGGCTATCATTATACTGGTAAAATTTGAAGATATATACATAAAAGGAACGCCGCAGAGACACGGAGTGGCAGAGTTTTATTTTCTCCGCGTCTCTGTGACTCAGCGGCACAATATGAATTTCAACCTGCACAAAAACTTTTCCGAAATCGATTCAAACACATGGAACGCGCTCGTCGAACAAAGCATCGCCGACACGCCGTTCTCGCGCTACGAATATCTCAGCGAATGGTGGAAGACCCTCGGCGGCGGCGAATGGAAATACGCCGAATTGATCCTCGTCTCTGCCACAGAAAACGATCAACTCGTCGGCATCGCCCCGCTGTTCATCGCGGAGTACGAAAATCAACGCACGCTTCTCCTCATAGGAAGCATCGAAGTCTCCGATTATTTGGATCTGATCGTCCGCAAAGATGATCTGCCGCGCTTCCTTTCCGGTCTGCTGGACTTTCTCGCCTCATCCCACGGGGACGCCTGGTCCGCCCTAGATTGGTACAACCTCCCCGACGATTCTCCCACCCTAGCCGCCCTCCAAGCGGAGGCTGAATCACGCGGCTGGACTCATCATCAAGAAGTGTATCGTCCCACCCCGCGCATCGCGTTGACAGGTTCCTTCGACGAATATCTCGAAAGCATTGATAAAAAACAACGTCACGAAATGCGCCGCAAAATGCGCCGCGCCGCCGAAAGCGGACGAGTCAACTTTTACGTGGTAGACAAAAACGCCGACATCGAACCCGAATTGGACTCATTCTTTCATCTCATGGTGCAAGACCCCAACAAAGCAACCTTTCTGCATCCCGCCATGCGCGAACACATGACCGCCACCTTACGTGCCGCGCACAAAGGCGGCTATCTCTGGCTCGCCTTCCTCGAAGTGGACGGCGTGAAAGCGGCGGCGACTCTTTGTTTCGATTATAAAAATAAACTTTGGGGATATAACTCCGGCGTGAGTTTCGATTACAAAGACCTGTCCCCCGGCTGGGTCATCATGGCGCGCGACATTCAATGGTGTTGTGACAACGGTCGCTACGAATTCGACTTCATGCGCGGCGACGAGGAATACAAATATCGAATGGGCGGGGTGAATCGGTTCGTAATGAGGGCGAGGCTGGTTAAGTAACTCATCTTACGCAGCTTTCAGGCTGTTCTTGCGCAAGAGCGACATGAATGTCGCGTTACGGAGACTGGACTGGCTTCAACTGCGTAACATCAGTAAGTAAGTTGAGCAGTTTTTGATCGGAATAAATCCTGAATTACATAACCGCATAAGGCAAATCCAAGCAGAGTGAATGGCATCTGCCACGCCATAGGGAATAAAAATGTGTGAATGTACGAAGTAGGCTTGAAGATCACGTACCATGATAAAGGGGCAAGCATGGAATACCAAGTTGCGATCATCAGCGCCATTCCAGTCCTTGAGAAATTTGCGTGAATTGCTTTTCTGTGTCTGAACAGATACAAAAGCGTGAACAAGGCAAACATCACGATCAAATGCCAGTACAGAATGGAAACGTCTGAAATTGAGAATGCTGGAGTATTCAAGTACTTCCCGATCACTTCCGCGTAACTTGCCCCCAGACTCTCAGCATATTGACCGCGAAATTCATCGGCATTTCCTGCCGCGCGCCGGATGAACGTATCCCTGACGTAATAAATTCCGCTCTTGAGGCTTCCATCCGCCGCGGTGATCTGCAAGATGAGGGTTCCAAGCCCAGCCATCGTTGCCAGCACAAGACTGACGCCGAGCATGGTTGCGCGTTGAAAAAAATTTTTCCATTCCCACCGATCTCGAATTGCAAAATAAACAAACGGCACAGTTGCCATGACCAACGCGGTTGTGATGATCTCGAACCCCGTGAAAAGGATTTTGATCCAGACGGTGATTAAGATGACGAGATAGATCTTGAACGCGGGGTAGTCATTCTTTTTTGAAGCATCAGCCAGCAGGTACATTCCGCAGACGAACGGCAGGAAGAACGCCCACAGATTCCAGTAGAGACTGCCCGCCGGTAGGATCGTCCATTCGGAGACAGCTGCGAAGAGTAACAGCAACACTCCCGCCAGCCAGCCGAATTCGACAGCCATTGCCGCGGCAATCAATGCGATGACTATCGAGGAAACAAACGCAACTGTCCCTCTGAAAATTGCCAGATTAGTGGAAGCGGGGAAATTTGTCAGGCGATCGAACAAGCCAAAGACGAGTCCTTGGAATCCCGGATGAGATTTGTAAACCAGATACGATTGAATCGGTTGTCCCGTTTCGTACAGTTCATATTGGCGGTTCGCGATCTCTGCGCCAAAGACCCAGCCATCCGGCGCATCGAGAAGACCGAGCAGACCTCCCGCAGAAAACAAACCATCCTGTTGTGATTTTGCCAATCGCGCAACAACCACGCGTTCGGAGGTCGTCTGCCAGCCGCGATAGTTGTATTCGCGCACCATTCCCCAGCCATCGCCGTTGAAACTGGGGAAGAGGAAAAGCGTCCCACCGAGGAAGAATAACAGGAAAGTGAATTTGTTCTTTATCATTCCCCGTCCATTATATCGTGATGAAAGAACTACCTTATTGCTTGTAGGAATTCGATTTCATGCGCGGAGACGAGGAATACAAGTATCGAGTGGGGGGCGTGAATCGGTTTGTGATGAAAAGCAAGACAATAAAAGTGACGGTTACGTAAAACGTGCCGTCACTTCGTTCATCTTACAAACTTTGTACATCCCTAATTTTTTTCTCGCGCTTTCAACCACTTCTGCAAGGACTTCTGGCTCTCGCCCGATGGCTGACCTAAGATCAGATTCTCCACACTGATATCCTCATCTAAGTCCATCCAGTGCATCCCCTCGCCATCGCCGATAAACCGCCAGTTGTTGCGCTCGGCGGAAGTTCCATGCAGGAGGCGCGGAAACCATGTCAATGGTACGGATACCGTGCGCCCATCGCTTAAGTCCATTGTCAACGTGTCGTCCGTGACCATCACTGTTTGCGCTTGATCCATCACTACCCTCCTCCGCTCACTCCCCCCACAATCCCACCATCCGTCAGTTTCCTCAAATCGCTCAACGCGGACTCGATCTCCTCGGGCTTCACGGGGCGATCCTCATCGCGGTGCTTCAACGCGCCAGTTTTTGCTTTCTCGATTGCCAATTCCTTGATCGAAGCGTTCAACGACATCGCTTCTTTCACCAGCGCCGCGCCTTGCGAATATCCCATCACGGGGTTGAGCGCGGTGACGATGATCGCGTTCTTCGCCAGCCAGCCCTCCGCTTTTTCGCGGTTGGCGGTCACGCCTTTCACTGCGCGTTCGGTGAACGCGTTCACCGAGCCGATGACCACTTGCATCATCTCGAACAAATTGTGCGCGATGATCGGCATCATCACATTCAATTCAAGTTGTCCCGCTTGCACAGCCATCGCCACCGTCGTGTCGCATCCAATCACATGGAACATCGCCTGATCGAGCATCTCAGCCAAAACGGGATTCACTTTTCCCGGCATGATCGAAGAACCCGGCTGAACGGCGGGCAATCGAATTTCGTCGAAGCCGGTCGAAGGTCCAGAGGAGAGGAGGCGGAAATCGTTGGCGATGCGGATCAACGTCAGCGCGAGAGTGCGCAGTGACGACGAAAAGTCCGCCGCGTCTGCCATGGACTGCATGGACTCAAACAAGTTATCGGATGTCTGCAACTCGAGCCCGGTAATCTCGGATAGTTTTTTCACCATGCGAGCATGATATTCGGGATGCGCGTTCAACCCGGACCCTACGGCTGTCCCGCCGATCCCCAGCCGACGCAACCCCTCAGCGGATCGGCGCGCGCGCTCCGCGTCGCGTTCGATGGCTTTGGCATACGCGGAAAATTCCTGACCCAGCCTCACAGGCACGGCGTCCTGCAAATGTGTGCGCCCCGATTTGACGACTGAATCAAATTCTTTCGCCTTCGCCTCCAACGCGGACTGTAAATTTTTCAGTGACGTGAGTAACTCGTCCACGCGCCACAACGCGCCGAGACGAATTGACGTGGGGATCGTGTCGTTCGTGGATTGCGCCATGTTGACATGATCGTTCGGATGCACGTAATACTTTCCGAGTTCGCCGCCGAGGATTTGCGTGGCGCGGTTTGCGATGACCTCGTTCGCGTTCATGTTGTGACTCGTCCCCGCGCCTGCTTGAAACGGCTCGACGACGAATTGTTTATCCCATGTGCCGTCCATCACTTCGGCGGCGGCTTGCGCGACGGAATCAGCCAACTGTTTCGCGGTAAACTTTTTTCCGTCCACTTCGCGGTCGTTGAAGAGACCCAATTCAAAATTCACGGACGCCGCCGCGCGTTTGACCGCCGCAATAGACCAGATGAATGCGCGCCACGGACGGAGTCCGCTGATGGGGAAGTTGTCCACTGCGCGTTGGGTTTGCACGCCGAAGAGCGCGTCTGCTGGCACGTTGAGTTCGCCGAGCGAATCTTTTTCTTTGCGAAATTCTTTTGAGGTCATACAATCTCCGAAAATGTTTTTTTTCTATTGTACTCCCTTCTTTCTTTGCCACCGGGATGCCAATATCTATTCTGTTAGAATTATCCCGACAAAGGAAAGCATGTGAACCAACTTCTCGAACTATTTTGGATATTCCTCAAAGTTAATTTGCTCAGCACGTCGGGTCCCGCATCCGTCGGTCTGTTGTATCACGAGGTGGTCGGCAAACTGGTGACGGAAGGACAGTTCGTGCAGGCGGTGGGATTATCGTCCGTGTTGCCGGGCAGTGACGCGCTTCAACTGGCGATGTACGTTGGTTATGCCGTGGCAGGCATCCCCGGCGGATTCGTCGCGCTGCTCGCCTCTATTTTGCCGCCGACGCTCATCATCCTCGGTGTGACGATGATCCTGCATCGCTTGCGGCGCGAGGCATGGTTGAGCAGTTTCATCGAGGGGTTGACCCCGGCGATCTCCGTGTTGATGCTCTTCGTGGCGTGGAAAATTTTTGAAAAGGGAGGCTCTACCGGATGGGAAGGCTGGGCGATCGGTATCGTTAGTCTGGTCGCCATGTTCCTCAACGCGCCCGCGCGGATCGTGGTTATCCTCGCCGGGCTGGTCGGGATCTTCTTTCTCAAATGAACGAGTCGAAAATTTCTGTTTGGTTGCGTTTGTTGTGGATGTTCCTGAAAGTGAACATTCTCTCGCCTTCGGGTCCTGCGTCGATCGGGTTTCTTTACGATGAAGCGGTGGGTAAACTTATGTCCGAAGAGCGATTTGTCGAAGCGGTCGGCTTCTCAAACGTCTTGCCCGGCAGTGAAGCGTTGAAACTTGCCATGTTCGTTGGTTTTGCCGCGGGCGGAATCCCCGGTGTGTTTACGGCGCTGCTTGGCGCGATATTGCCGCCAACGGTGTTGATGTTGATCGTTGCCGCGCTTCTTCAGCGTTTCCAGCAGGAAAACTGGCTTAATAGTTTCGTGGCAGGGATGAGTCCCGCCGTTGCCGCGTTGATCGTTGTGGTCGCATGGGAATTGTTCCGCGCGGGCTCGCGAAAAAAAATAGACCGCCGTGTGATTCTGATCGCCGCGTTGAGCGCGATTGCGTTTTGGTTCGAGATTCCATCGCCGTTCGTGTTGCTGGGGGCGGGCATCCTCGGCGTTATCTTGTTCGGCAAGCGAGGCTTCAAATGAAATCCGAATTTCTCATCGTAACGAACGGCTTCAAAGGGACATGGTCCGCCATCGAGTATGGCGCGGCCCTCGCGCAGGCAATGCGGATGAAGATTACGCTCCTCGGCGTGACGGAGGAATTGAGCCCCGCCGCGATAGACGACCATCATCCGCTCGAGGATATCTTCGCGCAAGCCGTGGAATTGTTTCAGAAATTGGGTGTGGAGTACAGCCTTGATATCCGTAATGGAATTGCGGAGAAGATCATCCCTCAAATTGCCAACCATAGAGAATTTATCACGGTGGTAAGCCCATTAGGGAGACCGCAATTCAAGCGCTGGCTCACGGGTCGTTCCATCCGTTTGTTGATGGAACAAATTCACAACCCGATTCTCTACGTGCCGCAAGCGCGCCTGCCGGTACAGAAGTTGTTGGTCACAGTGGGCGGGCTGGGATACGGGGAAGCCGCGGAGAACATCGCTGTTCAAATTGCGCGCGCCAACAATGCGGACGTGACGATCCTGTATGTTGTCCCGCCCACCGATCTGGATTATCCCAGCACGCGCAATTTACAGGCGCATATCAATGACCTGGCAGAGACTGACACTTTGCCGGGGCGCAGTCTAAAAAAAGCATTGGAGATTGCGCAAGGAGCAGGCTTGAACGCGAAAGCCAAAGCGCGGCAGGGGATTATCGTGGAAGAGATTCTGGCTGAGATTAACGAAGGCGCTTATGATCTCGTGTGTATGGGTTCGGCGTATAGCGCGAATACGTTGCGGCAATATTATGCCCCAAATGTCACCGCCGAAGTAGCGGATTCGGCGCCTTGCCCGGTATTAACCGCGCGGTTCACGCGGCGAGCCTAATTTCCCCAAATCGTTGAAGTGACTATTGCAAACCCGGCGTGTATTTCTTTTCCCACTCTGCGACCGCGGCGCGAACAAACGACTTCACATCCGCGTCTGGCACCTCGTCCACGCCGAAATATTGCGATGCGCCGACGGTAACGATCACCCCGCCTTCGGCAGATTGACTCATTGAGATTCCCCGATCTTCCAATGGCGACCCGGCAAGTTTTTCTTGCAACACGAGATTGATCTGTCCGACGATACTGGTCGGCGGCGGAGCAGGTTTTTTTTCCGCGGCGGGCTCGGTAGGTTTCGTCGCAGGTCTGAAAGAAACCGGCGGAAGGGGAGTGGATGCCTGATTGGTCGAAGCAGGCAGGGGCTGGGAGAGATGCGGTTGAGGCGCGGGCGGAGTCGCCGCATTGGTCAATCGTTGTTCGTATTCAGGGGCGAGAGCGCGAGCGCTGTCAATCTCCAGCGTGATATTTTCATTTTTGGGTTTTAAAACGGCGGGTTCATCTTTTACCGTAACAGGGGTAGGTTGGGTCTTGGCAGATTCTTGTTCTACTTCACGCTGGCGCTTTTTATACCCCGTACTGCGGCCCTCGTAAAACCCAATGGTGTAGAAGACCAATATGGCGATGATCCATCCAGCAATTGACCAGTTGATTTCCATAATTTATTTCAACCTCTGACAGTTCGGACAAAAATGTGTGCCGCGTTGGCCGACTGTGATGCGTGTGATTTTTGTGCCGCAGTGTTGGCACGGTTTTCCTTCGCGGTCGTACACTCGAAAATAATTTTGGAATTCTCCGCCGCGATAGACCCAGTCGATAGATGCGCCGTTGCGGCGGATGCCTTCGTTCAACACCTCGCGGATCGCGTCATGCAGACGTTCAGCCTGTTTCGCCTTGACCGAACTTGACTCGCGCAGTGGATGCAGTTTGGCGATGTTCAGCGCTTCGTCGGTGTAAATGTTGCCCAACCCGGCGAGAAAGGTTTGGTCGAGCAGGAGCGGTTTGAGTTGGCGATGTCTTTTGTGTAATGCCGCATGAAGCCATTGCGGCGTGAATTCTTTGCCGAGGGGTTCGGGACCGAGTTTGTTGAGGATGTCCGCCGGGTTTGCCAGGAGCCAGACACGCCCAAACTTTCTTGTATCGTTGAATACCAGCGACTTGTTGCCTGATAATTTAATTATAAGTCGGTCGTGTTTCTCCGCTTGTTTTGCACTGTCTTTAACATGAAGGTCGCCGCTCATGCGGAGGTGGATCAATAAGTGGAAAGTGGAAAGTGAAAGGATTAGATACTTTGCGCGGCGGCTTACGCCTGCGATTTTCTGCCCCTTGATCTGTTGGGCGAATTTTTTCGGCGATGGAATAGCAAGCGCGCGCGACCAGCGCAGATCGGCGGAGAGGATCGTCCTGCCGACGAGTTCGGGTCTTAGTTTTCGAGCGATAGTTTCAACTTCGGGAAGTTCGGGCATATTTTAGTGAACAGTGAATAGTTAAGTGAACAGTAATCAATAATCAGTAACGAGGCTCACTGTTCACTGTTGACTGATAACTGAATTTACTCGTTAAACATCTCTCCCACGCTTCGACCTTCGTGCGCCCGGCGGATCACTTCGCCCAGCATGGGGGCAATCGAAAGGACGGTGAGTCGTCCTTTGAGCAGTTTCAATATTTTGGCTGAAATTGGAATCGTATCTGTTGTGATAATGTGTTTGATCGGTAGATTTGCCAGCCGTTTCGCGCCATCTTCCGAAAAGACGGGGTGGATGAACGCAAGATAGATATTTCGCGCGCCGTTCTTTTTAACCACGCCGACCGCCTGCTCGATGGAGCCGCCGGTAAGCACTTCATCGTCCACGATCAAGACGTCTTTGTCTTTTACGTTGCCGATCAATGTTAAGGCTTTGGCTTTTGAGTCGTTGGCTGTGCGCCTTTTCTCAACGAAAGCAATCGACGCGTTCAGGTCGCGGGCATAGTTGCGTCCCTTTTTAGCGAAACCCAGGTCTGTGGCGACGACGACGAGTTTTTTCATCTGCGCGCGCATGTTCTTGTTGATGTGAGCGGTGATCATGTGCGAGGCGGTTAGCACATCGCCGGGGATCGAGAAGAATCCCTGAATTTGCCCGGCGTGCGGGTCGAAGGTCATGTAGCGGTCCGCGCCCGCGCTTTCGATCATGTCGCACACCAGACGCGCGGTGATCGGAACGCGCGGCTGGTCCTTTTTATCCGAACGCCCGTAACACAAATAGGGGACAACCGCTGTGATGCGCGCCGCCGAATCCAAACGGATGGTCTGGATCATAATGAGCAGTTCCATCAAGTTGTAGTGCACCGGCGAGGAGGTGGTTTGAATCACATACACATCCTGCCCGCGCGCGCTGCGCGTCAACTTGACGAAAATATTCTCATTGGGGAACTGGATCACCTCGCGCGGACTGAGTTGCTGGTTCAAATAATTGGCAATCTTTTGCGCGAGGTCGGGCGAGCCGGTGCCCGAGTACAGTTTGATCTCGCCGTACATTTTCATATCGTGATGAGGTCCTTGCTGGGTCATACATTCTCCTGCTTTGAACTTCCGTTCAATAATTTCCTCACCGCCTCATGCGGTGATAGAGTTCGTCCGACGACTTGTTCGACTACATCATTATATTTTTCGTTTTGGATGTTTGCAAAAAAACGACTCATCAACGCCGCTTCCAACGCCGCTTCCAACTCGGACCTCAACCTGGCTCGGTCGCGGGAAGCCCAATCGCCGGTGACGCGTAGATGCTCGGCGTGTTTCGCGATCGATTCGGCAACGTCCGCAATTCCCCTACCCTCGGTTGCGACGGTTTTGTTGATGGGGGGAATCCAAATGACCATGTCGCTCCGAGCCGCTGAAGAGTCTGGCTCGAGGGCTGGAAGATTCTTCGCGCCCGCCGGAACCATGACCGTCATTGTCTGCCCATGGTGGCGATAAACCCGGGGGATTGGGTGAGCAAGCGCAAGTGTGGAGCGAAGCGCGCGCTCCGTGTGTTCCACGCCGGGACGGTCCGCTTTGTTGATGACAAGCACGTCGGCGATCTCCAAGATTCCCGCTTTGATGGCTTGGATATCGTCGCCCAAGCCCGGCGCTTCAACAACAATGGTGGTATGCGCCAGCCGCGCAATGTCCACTTCGCTTTGCCCCGCGCCGACGGTTTCGATGATGACGATCTCGTAGCCAGCCGCGTCGAATATCTGCGCGAATGCCGCGGTGGTCTGCGCGATTCCGCCCACCGAGCCGCGCGAAGCCATCGAGCGGATGAATACGCCGTCATCACCGGAGAGATCGCGCATGCGCACGCGGTCGCCCAGCACCGCTCCGCCCGTGAACGGACTCGACGGGTCAACCGCGATAATGGCGACTTTTTTATTTTCCGTTTTGCGATAGTGCAATGCGAGCTGGTTGACGAGCGACGATTTCCCCGTCCCCGGCGCGCCGGTCACGCCGATGAGATGCGCCTTGCCGGTGTGCGGAAATAGTTCCGCAAGCGCGGCGCGTCCCTCCGGCGAATCATTTTCCACCTGCGTGAGAATCCGCGCCAGTGCGAGGCGGTTGCCTTCGAGAACTTGTTGAGTTAAATGAGTTAATGCCATGTTTTCTAAAACAGTTCTTGTTGAAGGATTGAATCTTGAGACGGAAGTTTTAATTTGTTCAAAATACTGGTCTTAATAGGTCGTTTATCTTCCCAGAAGATTAATGATGAGAGAAAATTCTGAACTTCCGAAGAATGTAGATAATCAAAAATGATTTTTGCTTCTTCGAATTTTTCAAAACTCAAGAAGTAAACTGTGTCGTCAAAAACTACAGGTTTACTTTGAATTTGTCCAACTAGGCGGAAATTTAGGTTCTTGTATAAACCACAAATTGCAATCTTCCATGGGGCGAAGGTATACTCTCCAACGCCAAAAATAGAAAAACGCGGATTGTTTTGGTAGATTTTGCTTTTTCTTGCATCCAATTGTTTTGCGTGGTTTTCCAGATACGCCCATAAATTTGGCGCAAAGGTTTTAAGCGGTTTTGTTGATTCGCCTACCATTCTCTGAGGAACAATCAAGAATTTGCTGGTTTGAGTTACCCGGTCGTTTGATATATCTGACCCTTTTATTAATGGATAAACAAAATCAGACTCAATGTTGACAGGGTCATTGTTTCCATTCAACAAAACGCCGTCTCTTTCTGTTAATTCCATGACCTCTGAAGAATCATGCTTGATCCCTGAACGCCATTTTTCTATTGATCGCCCGACTAAATGTGTTAGCCCTTCAAAAGTATCCACGTCCTTTACGATCAATCCAAGCCGATGACCCACCCGATAACAAGATTCGCTGGAAAGCGATTCGAATACGTTGTAATCGTAATTTTTTGCGGATAGGTCGAAGCGACAGTGAAGGAGGCAGGCATCCACGGCTGCGCCGAAATATTTCATGGCGTCAATTATGTATAAAGCGGCATGAGATAAGCCCGTGTTCGTTTTATGAAGATGGTTTAGGAATTTTCTTGCTACGGCTGTTTTGACTAATATAGCAAGGTGCCCCCGTCGCTCCCGGAACCATTCTGCAACTTGAATGAGCATGAATTCTGAAATATCAAAATTGCTCTTGCCGGTCATTGCGTCTAATCCGCTGAAATTTTGGAAGTTTGTCTTGGCTGGTAGATTTGAGCCGCTTATTGCGCTTTGTGCAGAGTTCGTAACCCAAGGAAAGTTTCCCAACACCAGTATTTCCCCATTCATTTCTTTCAGCAATTGATTCCAATTGAAATTGAAGAAATCTCCTTGTTTAATTTCTATAGTTTCTGAACGTGGAAATGCCTTGCTATTGATTTGTAGCCTTTCAGTGTAGTCAGAATTAACTTCCACGCCAACAAATTTCTTGGTTGTAGAAAATGAGCGAACAGCGGATTCAATGAATGTCCCTAGTCCACATGTCGGTTCAATGATGGAATCTGGAGACAAACCCATCTCTAGCAATTTCTTACAAACCAAGTCAGCTAACTCCTTGGGCGTCTGAAAGTCCCCATATTCAATTTTTCTGTTCTTCTCAAGTGTGGCGACCATTATTTTGCTCGGTAAACCAATTCGACGCCGTCTTCGTGACCGGCTTTTTCAATAACTCTGGAATATTGCAATCTCCATTGCAAGGCATTTGAGATGGTCAGAAAGCCCATCTTTGGCGGATTGGCTATAACATCGTCCGCGAGTTTCCTTGCTTCATCTTCATCCAAGATAGGCAGGTTCTTGTCGAACATGAAAGCCATTAGATCGTCTCTGTTGCCTTCGTTCTCTAAAATCTTTATAAGACCTTTTGTCATCTGGAAATCGGACGTTCTTTCCGCATTCACAAAAAGAGTATGGAGAATATTGAGAGTGGATGTTTTTGTTCTTGCAGTATCCGCCTTTTCGTATACAAAAATTAATAACGAATAACCTAACCCATATATCTTTTGTCGCGCAGACCTATATGGACATGACGATTGTGGTTGTGTAATACTTGTTACCTTCATGTCCACATTCAGCCCGGGAAAATCTATTCCGTTGGCGGAACTCCCCTCTTCAAAATCATATTTCGTTTTTAAATAATTCTTAAACTTATGCTCCAAGTATGTTCCAACAGCCTTGCCGTCCGTAACTCCAAAAAGACTTTTCTCCTTGTGGCGCGATTCGATGCGCGAAAAGTTCTGCGCCTCTTTTTTTAGTACTCCAATAGTCAATTTGGGCATCTGTTCTCCACTCGAAGGTACGCAATACGTAACACGCAGTACGAACTACCTCATCGCCTCGCGAATATCCTTGACGATATCCTCCGTCGATGCGCCGGGACCATAAATGCCGGTGATGCCCATCTCTTTCAAGCGGGGCATATCTTCATCAGGGACGATGCCCCCGATAAAAACTTTCACTTTGTCCTGTCCGTTGCCTTTGAGCAACTCCACGATGCGCGGGGCGAGCGCCATGTGCGCGCCGGAGAGGATGGATAACCCAACCACGTCCACGTCTTCTTGCAATGCCGCTTCGGCGATCATTTCAGGAGTCTGGCGTAAGCCGGTATAAATCACCTCCATGCCGGCGTCGCGCAATGCCCGCGCCACAACTTTTGCTCCGCGGTCATGCCCATCGAGACCGGGTTTGGCAACTAACACACGAATCTTATGTCCGCTCATGCGTCCTCCGCGACTGAAATCTGACGCGATTATACTATGAGGGCTGTTGGTTTTTTTCTGAGTAACCTCCGTGTCTTCGCAACGACCTTGAAATTCACGGCGCGTTCCACGCGACGGTTCACGAATCAAAATATGCTATACTTTGACCATGCAATCGGAAACGGATTGGACTCAGTGGGCTGAATCCCTGCAGAGACTCAAACTCGACGGACTCATTGCATGGGTCCTCGATGCGGGCGCTCCTCTAACCGTGTTCGGCGCGCAGGTGATGTATATCACCCAACCTTTCCTCGGCGGGAAACACACAACTGCGATTGCTCGTATGCTCGAATCAGATGAAGAGACTCAAGCCTTTACCCGCGTATTGCGCGGCGGGAGGGCGGCATGATCGCGCTGGGAATCGTTGTTGGCATCGCTCTGCTTTTCATTATATTCATCGCGCTGCGCCGGAGATCGCCAGCCACACTACGACGCATCCCTGCGTTCGACCGGCTCAATCGCGAGATCGGCTTGGCGGTTGAAAATGGAACCCGCCTTCACATCTCGCTGGGGCGCGGCAACTTCTTTACCGCGCGCGGAGGTTCGGCGTTGGCAGGGCTGGCGCTTGTGCGCCGAATTGCCGAACGAACATCGGTCAGCGACCGTCCGCCAATTGTCAGCTCTGGGGATGCCGCCATCACGATCCTCTCACAAGATACATCGCAATCCGGGTATCGAGCGGCGGGAGCGGAAGAACAATTCCGCGTCACCGCCGGACGGATGACTGGACTCTCGCCTTTTGCCTACGCCGCAGGGACGATTCCCATTTCCCGCGACGATAATGTCTCCGCGAACATTATCATCGGCGATCTTGGTCCCGAAGCCGCGCTGGTTGCCGAAGGCGCGGACCGGCAAGACTCCAGCCTCATTGGCGCAAGCGACAACCTCACAGCGCAATCGATTTTTTACGCGGCTTCACAAGACCCACTGATCGGCGAAGAACTATTTGCCTCCGGCGCGTATGCGGGGGCAGGCTCATCCCATGAAGCGAGTTTGAACGCGCAAGATGTATTACGCTGGATATTGATCGTCGCTATTCTTGGCGGCTCGCTCTTAAAACTGATCGGGCTGGCGTTCTGATGCGAGTTATTACGGCAACATTCGCCATTGCGGCTGGTATTCTGGTTCTGCTCGGCTATTTCATCGACGCGGACGCGTTGCGGTATATCGGTTCGCTTATGACCGATTGGGCGATCATCATAGGGGCGTTCGCCGCATTGATCGGCATCATCAACCTCATTTTCGTTCACATGGAAAAGTTTCGCACCCGCCAGGCGGGTGGAATATATAGCGCGCTTCTCGTTCTCTCTCTCATCTTTACCACCGGGTTTGGCTTGCTCCTTGGACCTGAAAACCCGCTCATGCGCCTCGCCATGGATGCCATTATTGTGCCGGTGGAAAGCGCGTTGATGGCGATCCTTGTGATCACCCTGATCTATGCCAGCATTCGGCTATTGCGCCGGCGCGTGGATTTAATGTCGGTCATCTTTTTGGCGGTTAGCATTGTAGTGTTGATCCTCATCATGCCCACACCGATCGGACAATTGCCGGGCGCTCAGCAATTGCTCGATTTTATAAACACATTCTCGCGTGGCGGCGCGCGCGGTTTGTTGCTTGGCATCGCGCTTGGAACGTTGTTGACCGGGTTGCGCGTGCTGTTCGGCATCGACCGTCCGTATGGGGGTAATTAACCATGGCTGGCTTGCAATGTCCCAACTGCGGAAAGGATAACCCGGATTTTCTGGATAACTGCCAGTTCTGCCAAGCCCCGCTGAGAGCCGAGTCATCGTTGCAGTTTGGAGAAAGCCCGGTAAAAAAGCACACCGGCGAACTCGAACCGATCCTGCCGCAATGGTTGAAGGATGTTCGACAGCAAGGGAGAGAATCGGCGGAGGAAGATGCCGCGGAAGAAGCGGCCAAACCCAAAGTCCAAAATGAACCGCCCGATTTGCTGGCTGGGCTTGCCGCGCAGGCAAAAGATGATGGGGATGAAATCCCCAATTGGCTGGCGGGGATAAATCCGCCGGGGAAAACAAGCGAGGCTGAAAAGCCATCCGCCCCGGAATCTATTTCAGATTTCTTTGCCCAATTTGAAAAAAGCGAGCCTGAACCGGAACTCCCGCGCATCGAAGAAGAACCTGCCGCGCAATCGGCGGAAATGCCGGTGTGGATGAGCGGCTCCGCCGATTCGGCGCAAACCGAATCAAAAGATGAACTGTCGGAATGGTTCGCGCAGGCATCGACGGAGGAAAGCAAGCCTGTTGAAATCGAATCGAATGAACTGGGTTGGATGAACGATGCCGCCGCGTTGCCATCTTTCAACCAACCTGAGCCCGCAAAAGAACCCGAAGATTTGAGTTGGCTTCACGCCCTTGAAGACTCGACGAAACAACCGGAACAACCCTCTTCCGCCCCGGCGTTCACATCAAATTCTTTGCCCGGCGCGGATGCCTCAACGCCGGACGATTTGAGCTGGTTGAATCAACTTGGCGGCTCCTCTGCCACCGCGTTCGACGCGCCTGCGCCAACCCCGCCGCAAGAACAAAAATCCGAATCGGCTTCTGAGGATCTTTCGTGGTTGAACAACCTTGGGAGCATTGAAATACCAGCATCGCCAAATGAAGCGGCGTTGCCGGTTTCACCCGCCGACGCCCTCGATTGGCTGACGCCGCAAGAGGGGCAAACGGTATCTCCCTTTGAAGAGAAACCAGCAGAAAGCAATCTCAATTGGTTAAAAGGCGGCGGGCAGGAAACTCTCATCAACCCAACACCGGCTGAATCAACTTCGCCGTTTACCAAGATCCCCACCGGGTCGCTCGATGGCGGCGATGCAGTTCCAGACTGGCTGAAGAGCGCGACAGAAGAGCCCTCGATGCCGGCGCCCGGCGCGCTTTCAGATTGGTTCAAGGACGATGACGCGGCGGCTCATTCCCCGCTTCAACCTGTTCCCATCGACCCGAACTTCATCCCAGCCCCCATGGAGGCGGGATCGTTATCGAACCAGGATATCGATTCGTTGTTCTCTGTGAAATTGCCAGATTGGATGGCTGAGTCTGAATCGAAGACCGATGAAGATGCGCCGCAACCAACGCCTGCCACATCTGCCTCGTTCGACGAATCGCTTGCCCCGGTAAATTTGCCATCGTGGGTGCAAGCCATGCGTCCCGCCGAATCGGTTGTAGTTGCCGAGCCAGTTTCCACGTCGGAAGAAGCGGAGCGGGAAGGTCCGCTGGCGGGGTTGCAGGGAGTCATTCCCGTTGCCCCGATCGGTTCGTCGCGCCGTCCCAAGGCGGTGTCGTTGAAGTTGCAAGCCTCAAACGAGCAACAATCGGCGGCGTCGATCCTTGAAACTGTGCTGGCAGGCGAGACTACAGCGCGGGCGATCGGCGCGCAATCCATTGTCACTTCACAACGGATTCTCCGCTGGGTGTTATCTGGTCTCTTCCTTATTGTGTTGAGCGCCATGATTTATATGCGGACACAAAACCTGCCAATCTCTACCGACCTGCCGGCGTCGGTGCGATCGGCGACGAGCATCATTACCCGCCTGCCGCAAAACTCCAGCATTTTGATCGTGATCGATTACGAGCCGGCGCTCGCGCCTGAACTGGAAGCGGTTAGCGGTCCCTTGCTCGATCAACTTGTGCTGACCACGCATGCCCGGCTGGTTTTTATTTCCACCTCGCCGAGCGGGGCGGGGTTGGCGAATCGACTTCTGCTCAATACTGGGATCAGTTCACCGGCGGGAATCAATTACCAACCCGGGACCAACTACGTGAATTTGGGCTACCTGCCCGGCGGCGCTTCGGGCGTGCGTGAATTTATCAATGCGCCGTCTACCGCCATGCCCGGCGCCGTTGAAGCCTCGTTTTCAGAATATGCCGCTGTCGTTGTGCTTACCGATAACGGCGAGTCCGGTCGGCTGTGGGTGGAGCAACTGGTGGCGAAGAACCAGGCAGACGCCGGTTACTTTGCTTTTCAACCGCTTTTGTTTGCGGCAAGCGCGCAGGCAACCCCATTACTGCAACCCTACGTCGACTCGGAACAGATCAACGGGATGGTGGGCGGATTGGCAGAGGCGGCTCGTTATGAATTTGTCAACAACAGCCGCCCCGGAATTGCGCGCATTTATTGGGATGCGTTCGGCGTCGGCATGGTGTTGGGCGTGGTGGTGATGATCTTTGGAAGCCTATGGAGTCTGGTTGCGGGTTTGCGAGCGCGGCGCAACGCGGCGGAGGCGGGATAGTTATGCCCATCGATTTTCTCGCTGGCGCTGTTGGCTTGATCTTAACTTTGCTGGTCTTCAGTTATTTGATCGGCGATAATCCGCTATTTCGGCTGGCAACGTATCTCTTTATCGGCGTTTCGTCCGGCTATGCCGCCGCCGCCATCTGGCACTATGTGTTGATCCCAAAATTGTTCAATCCGTTGAGGAGCAACGACCCAGCCCAGTTGATCTTGGCGGTCATTCCGTTCATCCTTTGCTTCACCTTGTTTGCCAAACTCCTGCCGCGTATTTCGTGGATCGGCAACTTTGCCATGGCGATTTTGGCTGGGGTGGGAGCCGCCACTGCCATAGGCGGGGCAATGCTCGGCACGTTGATTCCCCAATCGCTGGCGGCAATGGATATGTTCGATCTGCGCGGCTTGGATACGGCGCAGGCGTTCGCCCGTTTGGTGCAAGGCGCGATCATGCTGGTGGGCACGGTTGCGACGCTCGGGTATTTTCAATTCAGCGCCGGGCGCGCGCCGGACGGAACGCCCAAACGGAATATCTTCTTCGAAGGCGTGGCGTGGCTCGGAAAAGTTTTCATTGCCATCACATTCGGGGCATTGTTCGCCGGTGTGTACATGGCGGCGTTGACCGCCATGATCGAACGGTTGAGTTCCATGATCAATTTCATCCGCCAGTTGGCTGGAATATAACGTATGCCCGCATCCCTTGTTCAAACCGAATCCATTCTTGCCATCGATATTGGCGCGTCTGTTACGCGCGCCGCGTTGTTCGATGTAGTCGAGGGCGAGTATCGTTTCGTCGCCTCGGGGCAGGCGCCCTCCACGGCGGAGGCGCCGTTCAAAAATATCGGCATCGGTGTGCGTGAGGCGATCCAGAATTTGCAGGGAGTGACCGGCGCCACCCTGCTCGGTCCACAGGATAACAATATCATCACACCCTCGCAACCCGATGGCTCCGGCGTGGATGGGGTGGTCGCCACCATGTCGGCGGGACCCGCCGTGAAAACGGTGATCGCCGGCTTGCTTTCGGATGTTTCGCTTCAGAGCGCGCGGCGTTTGGCTGAATCCACGTACAGCCGCGTGGTCGACACCCTCGACCTCTCGGACAAACGCCGCCCCGACCAGCAATTGGACTCCATCGTGCGTTCACGCCCGGACCTCGTCATTCTCACCGGCGGCACGGATGGCGGCGCCTCGCGCTCAATGCTGAAGATGCTCGAAGCCGTTGGACTTGCCTGTTATTTGATGCCCGGCGAAAAACGCCCCATGGTGCTTTACGCGGGGAATCACAAACTTGCTGGCGATGTGCAGGAACTACTCGGCGGTCACGCCGGGAAATTGCAGATCAGCCCGAATGTGCGTCCATCGCTTGAGGTGGAGGATCTTGAACCAGCCAGCAACGTGTTAGCCTCGCTGGTGACCAGCCTCCGCCAGCGGCAGATCAAAGGGGTGGATGAGTTATATAACTCGACATCGGGAAATTTACTGCCGACCGCGTATGCGCAAGGGCGCATGATCCGCTTTTTGAGCCGGCTGTATGAATCCACGCGCGGGTTGCTGAGCGTGAACATGGGCGCGTCGGCTTCGACGGTTGCGGCAGGCTTCAATGGCGAACTGGCGCTGGGGGTGTATCCGCAGTTTGGGTTGGGGGAGAACCTCGGCGCGATCTTGCAATACACCGAGATCGAACAGATCATGCGCTGGATGCAACTTGATATCTCGTCGAACACGTTGCGCGAGTTCCTCTTCCAGAAATCGTTGTATCCGTCCACCATCCCTGCCACGCAGGATGAACGCGCCATCATGCAAGCCGTTGCGAGGCAGGCGTTATATCTTGCGGTGCGCGTTGCCCAGAAGAACTTCCCTGCCAGCGCGCGCGCCTCGCGCGCTGATCTGATGCCCAAACTCGACTTGCTGATCGCAGGCGGCGGCGCGATCGCCGAGAGCGGTTCGGTGGGGCAAAGTTTGTTGCTCTTACTCGATGCGATTCAACCGGTGGGTATTATGCCGTTTTTACTCGACCAGAATAATCTTATGCCCATGCTGGGCGCGGCGGCAACGCGAAGTCATTACCTGCCGGTGCAAGTAATCGAATCCGGCGCGTTCATCGGCATGGGGACGGTTGTGTCGGTGATCGCCTCTGCCAACTATGGCGAGACCATCCTCCGCGCCAAACTCACGTATGCGGATAAAACTGAAGTGCGCGCGGATGTGAAGTTCGGCGGATTGGAGATCATCCCCTTGCCGAGCGGCCAGACCGCCCGCCTGACGTTGAGTCCGTTGCGACGGGCAGACGCAGGCTTGGGCGCGGGAAGAAGCGGAGCCGTCACTGTGACGGGCGGCGCATTGGGCGTCGTCATCGATGCGCGGGGTCGTCCGTTGAATCTTCCAGCCGATGCGGTGCGACGGCGCGAATTGATGAAGCGCTGGTCTCATGCGGTGGGAGGTTAATTACGATGCTTGCTCCTGTCTTACATATTCTGCCGCTTGCCACGATTGTGCGTGAACGGCTCTTGCCGGTGGCTGGCAAAGTGAACGCGCATTTGAACCAGCGCGTCAGCCCTACGGATGTGATCGCCGAGGCGAACTTCGCGCGCGAACATGCGCTGATCGATGTGGCGCGAACGTTCAATGTGCCGGCTAAACTTGCCGACCGCATGATCAAGGTGAACGAACGCGACCGGGTTGCACAAGGCGCGTTGGTTGCCGAAAGCGGCGGGATGTTCTCGCGCAGTATTCGCGCGCCCCGCGCTGGGCGTGTGATGGTGGCGGGTGGCGGACAGATCCTGATGGAAGTTGGCGATGCGAAGATCGAACTCCGCGCGGGCTTGCCCGGCGTGGTGACGCAGATCATCCCTGAAAAGGGAGTTGTGATCCGCACGGCGGGCGCGCTCATTCAGGGCGTGTGGGGGAACGGGCGCATCGACAATGGCTCGATGATCAGCCTGATCGAAAAGCCTGATGACGTTCTGACCGCGGACCGGCTCGATGTGAGCGTGCGCGGTTCGGTTATCCTCGGCGGGCATGTGCGCGACGCCGACACCTTGCGCGCCGCGGCGGATGTGCCGGTGCGCGGGCTTATCCTTTCGAGCATGTATTCCTCGCTGTTACAACTGGCATATCAAATGAAATATCCAATTCTGGTGCTGGATGGGTTTGGCGCGATGCCGATGAACTCGGCGGCATTCAAGTTGCTCACCACGAACGATAAACGCGATGCCACGGTAAACGCGGAACATTTCGATCGCTACAATGGCAACCGCCCTGAGGTGATCATCCCGTTGCCAGTAACCAATGAACCCGAGGAGCCAAATTCATACGATACGTTCGCAGTCAGCCAAACCGTGCGCATGAAGCGCCCGCCTCACGCGGGGATGATCGGAACCATTGCAAACTTGCGCCCGGGGTTGAGCGACCTTCCCAGCGGTTTGCGCGCCGCGGCGGCGGATGTGCGCCTTGAAAATGGCGAGACCGTGATCGCGCCTTTGGTAAATCTTGAAGTTGTGGGATAATATTTAAAATTCGTTCCAAGGCAAACGCAATTTAGCCAAAGGACGATGACTTGCATAGGAGAATGAGCGATGTCCACATTCGACGAAAATTCAATTGATTATGACGAGGAGAATCCGCCGGAGGAATCCAATAATCGCACGTTTTTGTTTGCCGCGGGCGGGTTGGGGCTCTTAGTGCTCCTTGCTTTGTTGTGCCTCGGCGCGTACGTGTGGTACTCGTTGAATAATAACCAGTCCGCTTCGCAGACCGCGATTGCGGAACAAACGCGCCAACATGCGACGATTCAAGTAGGGTTGACTCAGACCGGGGTAGCCAACGCGCTGACAGGCACCGCCGGCGCGACGGCTACGCTGCCTCCCACCAATACGCCGGTCATCGCCCTGGCGACCAATACCGCCGGGACGCCGGGCGCCGCCACCGCCACCCCCAGCGGACCGACTTTCACCCCGAACGTCCCCGCAACGGTAACGCTTGGAGCGGCGTTCACGCAGATCGCCAACACCACCCAGACCGTCATCCCCACATCGACCGCCTTACCCAACACCGGCTTCGCCGATGAAGTGGGCATCCCGAGTTTGTTCTTTGCCGCGCTCGCGCTTGTCGTAATTATTTTCCTCGCAAGAAGATTGCGCGCCGCGCCGACGAGATAAAATTTTTCTTGTTGAAATGAAAAGAC
>JAJTXU010000040.1 GCA_021462845.1 Anaerolineales bacterium | reverse complement strand
TTTTGAGCATACCGTCTCTTCCAGCGAATCAATGGTTTATATTGCCAGTATCCGACGTATGTTAAAACTCGCTACAAATTGACTTAAGAAACGCTCTCTGAGCAATTTCTTCTATGCCATCGCCAAAGACTTTTTGTAATGTTGTTCGGATTTCAACAATTTTCGGATCCATTGGTTTCCTCGGTTTTCGACCAAGGAAACACTATCTCTGGCTTCTTGTCCAGAGCTTAACTTGACGCGTATGGGCTGAAGCCACCTGCTCAATACATGGAAGCCCTTCGGGCTGACGGCTGAGTCGGATTTATCCGACTTATACGTACTGAGGCAGGGCTTTAGCCCGCCGAATCCATGTCGAGTAGAAACGCGATTTGTAATCGCAAACCCTTTGTCAATATCCTACTTTCTTTTCACAACGTCTATGAAAATCGTTCTCGAAAATCTTTACCGATTTTATCTTCAATTATACGTAGCAGCCTATCGTCATTGAAATCACCCTCCAGCAACTTTGCACAATGCAGTTGCAGGAGATTGCTTATTCTTCTAACTTGCGCATCAATGTCTAACTCAAAATCATATGCTTTGACCTCGGGAGCGTAAGCCGCAATAACAACAGTCCATTCTAGCCAGTCCTGTCTATCCTGAACACTTTTACCTATTTTCATTAAGACCTGCCCTCGATCTAGAACGATCTCCATCCCGACCGCATCAGAGACAAACACGAAGTAGCCGTTTCCGAACGCGCCTGTATTAACCTCCTCTTTTTCAATTACAGAAAATCCATAACTCCTTAGAAATGAAAAATAGGTATTGACTGCATTTGGAAACGGATACATGTTTATCTTCTCCTCTCCTCCAACTCCTTGACTAGCAATTCCCTCGTCACGCTCGGATCCGCCTTCCCCTTCGTTGACCGCGCCACTTGACCGACGAACCATTGCAGGAGAGTTTCTTTGCCTGCGAGATATTTCTCCACTTCGGAGGGATTGTCGTTCAACACTTTCGTCACGGCTTCCTGGATGAAACTTTCATCGGAGACTTGGGCGAGTCCTTTTTCTTGGACGATTTGCGCGGGGTAGCCGCCGTGTTGGAGCATTTCGCTCAGCACAACTTTGGCTGAGTTGCCGCCGATGGTTTTGTCTGTGACCATGTCTATCAATTTGGCGAATGATTCAGGTAAGAGAGTTACATCGTCAATTTTTATTCCCGACTCGTTGATGTAACGCATGAACTCGCCCGCGATCCATGAGTGGACTGATTTCGCGGGGCTTTTGGAGTGTGAGGCGACGCGCTCGAAGTAGTCCGCGAGAGAAAGGTCGGAGGTGAGAAAACGCGCGTCGAGCGGAGTCAAGCCGAAGTCCGAGATGAAGCGTTTTGTTTTTGCGTCGGGCAGTTCGGGGAGAGTCGCGCGAATCGACTCGATCCAGTCCGCATCCAACACAAGCGGCGGCAAGTCTGGCTCGGGGAAGTAGCGATAGTCGTGCGCCTCTTCTTTGCCGCGTTGCGAATACGTCTTGCCCGTTGACTCGTTGAAGCCGACGGTTTCCTGTTCGACGACTCCGCCGCGCGAATATATTTCAGTTTGACGCGCGATCTCGTATTCGATGCCCTGCGCGAGCGAGCGGAACGAATTTAAATTTTTGATCTCGGTGCGCGCGTTGAGTTGATCGCTTCCCATTTTGCGCACAGAAACATTCGCCTCAAAACGGATCACGCCTTTTTCCATGTCGCCCGAATTGACATCGAGATAACGCAGGATCGCGTGCAGAGCGGTCGCGTACGCCTTCGCTTCATCGGGCGAACGCAGGTCAGGCTCGGTGACGATCTCCAACAACGGGACGCCGCTTCGGTTGTAATCAATGAACGAGTGCGCGTCGGCGTGGGATAACTTGCCCGTGTCCTCTTCCAAGTGGACGCGGCGAATCCGAATCTCCTTTACGCCTGATTCAGTTTCGATGAGCAGTTTCCCGTCTGTTGCCAACGGCTGATCGTATTGCGAAATCTGATAGCCCTTCGGCAGGTCGGGATAAAAATAATTCTTGCGCGCGAAAATACTTTCAGTGTGAATTTCACATTCAAGCGCCAACCCAACCTTGACCGCCAACTCGACGGCTTTCTTGTTCAGCACTGGCAACGCGCCAGGCTGACCCGTGCACACGGGACAGATAAACCGATTCGGTTTCGCGGTGATCGAGTCGACGACTTCGCACCCACAAAACATTTTCGATCTTGTGAGTAATTCCGCGTGGACTTCAAGTCCGATGATGGGTTCGTAGGTTTGTTGCATAGTTGGTTAGTTTTTTAGTTTGATAGTCTTATGGTCGCGCGGTCGTTTTCCGTAACGCGACCCTTCGATAAACTCAGGGCAAGCATTTATGTCGCTTTTGCTAGATACAACCTCGCAGGCGACATGAATGTCGCGTTACATTTAAAGCGGCGGATGCTTCGTGTGCCAATCCGTTTGCATTTGATACAAATGACCGATACGAAGCAGTGTCTCCTCCGACAAATGCGGACCCATGACCTGCACCCCGATGGGAAGTCCGTTCGAGAAGCCGCACGGAACAGACATCGCTGGGATTCCTGCAAGATTCACTGCCACCACGAACACATCCGACAAATACATATCCAGCGGATTTGAAATTTTCTCGCCGATGCGAAACGCGGTCGTCGGCGCGACGGGTGTGATGAGCGCGTCGCACGTCTCGAACGCTTTTTGAAAATCCTGCCGAATCAACGCGCGGACCTTCTGCGCTTTTAAATAGTAGGCATCGTAATATCCAGCAGAGAGGGCGAACGTGCCGAGCATGATGCGGCGTTTGGTCTCTGCGCCGAACCCTGCTTCGCGCGTTTTGAGATACACATCCATCAAGTCGCCTGTCTTGCGTTCGGACATGCCGAACCGCACGCCATCATATTTTGCGAGATTGGAACTGGCTTCGGCAAACAGAATCAAATAGTAGACGGGGATCGCATACTGCGTGTGCGGAAGCGACACTTCCATCACCTCCGCGCCGAGGCTTTCGACTTGCTTGATCGCGGCTCGTACAGACGCATCAACATCTTTATCCAGCCCCTCGACAAAATATTCTTTCGGGATGCCGATGCGAAGTCCACGCAGGGATTCGGCTTTCTTCAAACTTTCCGAATAACTTTGAACAGGTTCGATTCGTGACGTGCTGTCTTTGGGATCGTGTCCCGCGATCGCTTCAAGGACAAGCGCGACATCGTACGCGCTTCTCGCCATCGGACCGATCGTATCAAATGAAGAAACCAATGGAATCAAGCCATAGCGCGAGACTCGTCCGTAGGTTGTTTTGAGTCCAGTCACGCCGCAAAACGAGGCGGGATGACGAACGGATCCGCCCGTGTCTTCTCCTAGCGTGAACGGCGCGAGTCCCGCCGCGACCGCCGCGGCTGAGCCTCCGCTCGACCCGCCAGGGACGTGATCGAAATTCCACGGGTTGCGGGTGGTGAAGAAGCCAGAGTTTTCAGTGGACGATCCCATGCCGAATTCGTCCATGTTGTTCTTGCCGAGCAGAACCGAACTCGCTGAATTCAATTTCTTGATCGCCGTCGAGTCGTAGAATGGTTTGTAATTCTCAAGGATTCTCGATGAGCAGGTCGTGTTCACGCCGCGCGTGGAAATGGAATCTTTCGCCGAGTAGGGGATACCCGTCAGCGGAGTCAGACCCTCGCCCGACTTGATTCGTTCATCCGCTTTTTTGGCTTGTTCCAGCGCGACATCCCCAGAAACCGTGACGTACGATTTGACCTGCGGATCGAGTCGCTGAATGCGTTCAAGATACGCGCGCGTCAACTCCTCCGAAGAAATCTTTCGGCTGGAAAGTAGTCCGTGCGTTTCTTGGATGTTTAACTCGTGAAGTTCCATAAATTACTAACTCACCATAAGCAGCTTTGCCGCAGAGTCACAGAGACACTGAGAAAACTTTTTTTCTTTCTCTGCGACTCTGCGTCTCTGTGGCTAGAACAAACAACATCATTTACCAATTACCACTTACCAATTACTGCTCCACATGCACGCGCGGTATAACCACATAATCATCCTTCGTCTGCGGCGCGTTAGCGAGGAAATCTTCCGTCGAGACGGAATCCTCGATCACATCTTCCCGCGGCGAGTTCTTGCTTGAAGACGACAAGTAAGCAGGCGCGACGTTTTCAGTATCCACTTCATTCAGGATGCTGACATAATCAAGAATGTCCTTGAACTGAGAAACGAACATCGCGGTCTCGTCGGCAGTCAAATCCAACCGCGCAAGAGACGCGATATCTTTCACCAATTTTTCGTCAACTTGAATCTGTGACTTCTCGCTCATCGCCAACTCTCCAATCCTCTAATTCTCTATATCAATCGTCACGACAGATCCAAAACGCTGTCAAGTCCGCGCCGTAAACCGACGAATGAACTCACTGTACGAATCGCCAGCAAAGAGCCGTCCACATATGGCTCGGCGCTGGAGCCCGAGTCGTGTCTGATGGATAATTTCTGGTCGGGCATACCGAAGATCACTTCGGCGGAAATCGTATACCCAGGCAGGCGAATGGAATGGACTTGCGACCCCGCCATGCGCGCGCCGCGTGTTTCCTTCACGCCTTGCGTATCTTCCAGAGGCACGGTCAACTCCGACGGGCGGACTTTCGACAAGCGATTTGCCAACTCGCGCACCGTTCCACTCGGCGAATCTTTTTTAGCGTCGTTTGCATAATCAATAATTTCCCATTGCGGAATGAACTTCGCGGCGATCTCGGAAAACTTTTGAAGCAAAACGACCGTCAATGCAAAGTTGCCGACAGCCAGCGCTCCGCGATTCGCGTTTTCAGCAGCGGACGCGATGTCGGCATAATCTTCATCCGACAATCCCGACGTGCCGACGACAACATGCGCTCCATGCGTTAATGCGCTCAACACGTTTTGCTTGGCAACGTCTGGCTTGGTGAACTCAAAAAACACGTCGCAGGGATGAGCCGCGAGCGCTTCTTCCGCCGTCGCAAATACAGAGCAAGTCAAGTTCGCGTCGCCGAGAACATCACCGAGGGTTTTGCCAGCATGGGTGCGAGACACCGCAGAGACAAGGGTCATATCCTCCAGTGTTGAAATCGCGCGCGCAACAGCCGAACCAGCCCAACCTGTTCCACCAGCAAGACAAACGCGGATCATAATCAATTCTCCAATCCTCTAATTCTCTGCTCTCTATTCTCTATTCCCTGATCTGAATATGCAATTCCTTCAACTGCTTCGGTTCCACTTCCGACGGCGCATCCGCCATCACATCGCGCCCCGCTTGATTCTTCGGGAACGCGATCACTTCGCGGATGTTCGGCTCGTCTGCCAACAGCATGACTAAACGATCAATGCCAGGAGCCATGCCGCCATGCGGCGGCGCGCCATACTCGAACGCCTCGAGCATGTGACCGAACTTTGTCTGAATTTCCTCGTCGCTCAAGCCGAGCATTTGGAACATCTTCATTTGAATATCGCGGCGATGAATACGGATCGAACCCGACGCGGTCTCATAGCCGTTGCACACCATGTCGTACGCATCCGAATACACTTCGCCAGGGTTGGTATCGAACTTCTGCAAGTCATCCATCTTCGGCATCGTAAACGGATGATGCTCCGACTCCCATGCCTGCGTCTCTTCGTTGAACGCGAAAAACGGAAAATCCACCACCCACGCAAACGCCATCATCGTTTTATCCGCAAGGTCGAGTTTGTCGCGCAAGACGACCCGCAACCCGCCCAACACTTTATTGACGATCGCGCGCGCGTCTGCCGCGAACAGGATGAGGTCGCCGTCCTTCGCGCCCGTTTTGGATTTGACCTCTGCTACCTCAGCCACTGTGACAAACTTCGCGGCGGTTCCCTTCGGACCTTCGGCTTGGATCGCCAGCGTCGCCAGTCCCTTCGCCCCCAGCCCCCTCGCGGATTCGGTCAATGCGTCCACTTCCTTGCGCGACATCTCCGCCGACTTCGGCGCGACGATGCACTTGACCACGCCCCCCGCGCTCAACGCGGATTGAAACACTTTGAATTCGCTCTTCGCAAAAATTTCGCTGACGTCAATCAATTCCATACCAAAGCGCAGATCGGGCTTGTCCGTGCCAAATCGCTCAAGGACTTCTTTATACGAGAACTTGGGCCACGGTGAAGAAAATAATTTTTTATTCGGCGCGACGACGGGAATCATTTCGGTAAACAATCCTTCGACCAACGCCAGCACATCATCGCGATGCACATAAGACATTTCAAGGTCGAGTTGCGTAAACTCAGGTTGACGGTCGCCGCGCAAATCTTCATCGCGGAAACAGCGCGCGATCTGGAAGTATTTGTCCATGCCTGCGACCATCAGCAACTGCTTCAACTGTTGCGGCGATTGCGGCAAAGCATAAAATTGTCCAGGGTAGATACGCGACGGCACGAGATAATCGCGCGCGCCTTCGGGAGTCGCTTTGAACATGATCGGCGTTTCAATTTCAATGAAGCCCTGTGTATCGAGATAGTCGCGCATGAACTTGATAACCTTGTGACGCAACACAATATTCCTGGTCAACCGCTCGCGGCGCAAGTCCACGTAGCGATATTTGAGGCGCATGTTCTCGTCGGGCAGGTCGTTATCGGTATTGACCATGAACGGCGGCGTCTTCGACGGGTTGAGCACGGTCACAGTTTTGGCGATGACCTCGATCTCGCCTGTTTCCATTTTGGGATTCGCCATCCCCTCGGGGCGTTTTTGCACAACCCCTTCAATCTGCAACACCCACTCATTGCGGACGTTGGCGACCTGCTCCAACATTTCCTTTGGCAGGTCGGGGTTGATGGTGATCTGGATGATACCCGCGCGATCGCGCAGATCGAAGAATGCCACCCCTCCATGGTCGCGGCGACGATTGACCCAGCCCGCCAGCGTCACGGTTTGACCCGCATGGCTCGCGCGTAATTCTCCGCAAGTATGAGTTCGATACATAAAACGCCTCCAAAATTTAGGATGTGTCACCCTGAGCGATAGCGAAGGGTCTCTACCGTTGCGATCCGAGACTCTTCGGTCGCTATCGCTCCCTCAGAGTGACACGCCACACAGATAAAATAAATCGCCCTTCGCTGATGCGTTGGGCGATTGGTTTGACTTTTCTATCCGTCAACTAGCAAGGCTTCGCCCAACGATACAGCAGATCGTCATTGTCGTTATTATCGTTATTATTCAGGCGAAGCAGAAATTTCATAATGGCGGCATTATAGCACAGACTTATCTCTCCAACGCAGATTCGGCGGGATTCGCCGGGTTGTAGTACACCATCACCTGCGCGCCGACGGGATAGCGGGCAACCGTCTTTTGCGCGTCGCCGTAAATGCGAACGCTGAAGAATTGCTCGCCCGCTTTGACGACCTGCCCGGTATACGATTTTCCATCCACTTGATATTGATAGACCACGACAGGAATCTCAGAGCGACTCTTGTAACTGCGCTTCACCTGCACTGTGGACGTGATCACAACTCCCATCGTGCTGGCCCAATCCTGCGCGGATTGCTTCGCCGCGTCTCGCATTTTGCTGCGGCGGTAGATGAAATATCCAACAGCAGCAAGGATCACGATCGGCAACACGGTGGCGCAGATCGCGCCGCCGATACCGATCACGAATGAAAAGATTGTCATTATTTCAACCATGCGATTCCTTTGATAACCAATTTAGGACGATGCGCCTCATTGTACTTTACACATCGGGAAATCGGCTTGCCAATGGTACTACAGGCGCGGCAGCGTTTCCGAAGGGGAAGCCAAACTTGGGAGGAGAACATGGCTTGCGCAAAGTCGAAAAGTTCTTAACGCGAATACCGCAAATGAGCGAATTGCGCGAATTTTATTGGGTTGTATTCGCGTCATTTGCCGATTGGCGCAATTCGCGTTCAATTGTCACGGGCAGCCACAACTCAATCCACAGACTTTGCAACAACCATAGGAAGGAGAAAGATACGAAGCGGTCAGGTTAGCAGAAACCCCCAACGGCTAAGTCTAATGTGTAAGGATGATGTAAGGTGAATTGCCTTGATTTTTCTTCCCATTGGGTGCAAGGTGTTGTATAGTAATTTTGCTCGCTAAACATTCTACATATCAAAGGAGAGAAATATGGGAAAAGTTTTGTTTATTTTGAACGCGCTCGTGGTGGTTGTGTTGGGCGCCGGATTGATGCTCGTGCCTGAAGCAACCCTGACCCAGTTCGGAACGGAGACCCGCGTCCCCGAGTTGCACATGGCGAGGTTCCTCGGCGCGGCATTGATCGCGCTCGGCTTGGCGCTCTGGTTCGCCAAGGACGCTTCGGATGAAAGCGTGCAACGCAATCTCGGCTTCGCCATGCTCGGCGCTACCGTGCTCGCGTTGATCGTCACCATCATAGGCGTAGCCGCCGATGGCATCATCCGCAATTTCGGCTGGATCGTGGTCGTGATCGAGTTCGCCTTTGGGCTTGGTTATGTGTTCGTGCTATTCTTGCAACCCCGCATGAAGTAGCATCCCGTTCGTAGACCATAAAATAAGTTTAAAAACAATGACCGCGCATTAATGCGCGGTCATTGTTGGTTCCATGATGGCATGGCTGGCAAAATCGAGGCGGGCAACTTGTTCGTCGGTCAATCGCCACCCAAGGGCGCCGGCATTCTGCTGGGCTTGCGCGGAGTTTTTCGCGCCGGGGATCGGCATTGCGCCTTTGCAGATCACCCAGTTCAAAGCCACCTGAGCGCAGGATTTGCCTCCGTGATCTTGCCCAATCTCGGTCATCAGTCTCAATAAGGGTTGAATTTTTGGGATGAGTTCTTTGTACTTCTGCGCGCGCGAACCGCTTGGCATATTCTCAGCATTGTACTTCCCAGCCAATAGTCCGCGTTCGAGCGGACAGTATGCAATCAGGCGGACACCCAATTCTTTGCAACGCGCCAATACTCCCCGCTTTTCTATGGTGCGATTCAACAGACTATAGTGCACTTGATTCGACGCCAATTGAATACCATTTCGCGCCAAGGCTGAATATGCCGCCACCATACGAGCATGACCAAAGTTTGACGCCCCCACCGCGCGGGCCATTCCGCTTTTCACGCACTCCGCCAAGCCATCCATCAAAAGATCGGTGCTCATCGTCAGGCTGGGCCAGTGGACCTGGTATAAATCCACGCTGTCGACGCCAAGACGGGCGAGGCTCCCTTTCAGCGCGCGCGGGAGCGCGCCTTTTGTAAATCGCCAGGGCCAGGGGAAAAATTTTGTGGCGATCAAGACAGGCTGGTCAGTCTCTTTGATAAAACGCCCAAGCAATCGCTCAGAGAGTCCGTTACCATACAACTCCGCCGTATCCACAAAGCGGATGCCCTCATCGATCGACACATCGAATGCCTGCCGCACATCCTCAACGCCGTAGCCATGCCCATATTGCCAGACCGCGCGGTCTCCCCATTGCATGGCGCCCAACCCCATTTCGACGGCGTGCAAAAATCTGGTCTCTTCGCTAACGTTTGTCAAGGTATATACTCCACGAGATCTGCGGCATTGTATCTTAAAATATGACTGCCTCATAGCCAGCCCTGACAATCCGGGATAAAATTCAGCCCGCTAATTCAATATTGGAACTGATGGAGCGCAAATTCCCCGCCTCGTTCCTCTCCCACCGGGAGAGGAGGTTTGCTCCCCCTGAGTTCCAGGGAGATAACTGTGAGCTCAAAACCCGAATCGCGGGATTTTGAATCCGCTTCGGACCTCAGCCTGAGACTGGGTCTGCCCTTTTCAAATTTATCCCTGCTTACGCGCGCCCTCACCCACCGTTCGTATGTCAACGAGAATCAGAACTCGTCGGAGGATAACGAACGGCTCGAATTCCTCGGCGACGCGGTGCTCGACTTCATCGTCGGCGCATGGGTTTATCACCGCTTCCCGGAAATGCCCGAAGGCGAGTTGACCAAAATCCGCTCCGCGATCGTGCGCAATGACCAGTTGGCAAAATTCGCGCGGATGTTGAACCTCGGTCCTGCGCTTCGGCTGGGGCGCGGCGAATTCCTCTCCGGCGGTCACTCGCGCGACGCGTTGCTCGGGTCGTTGTTCGAGGCGGTGGTCGGCGCCGTCTACTTGGATTCAGGCTTGGGGGCGGTGGAAGCGTTTGTCAATCCGCTTCTGGAAAATGTGAGAGAATCTGTCCTGTCAAAAATCCACGACTCGAAAAGTTTATTGCAGGAGTGGGCGCAGGCGCAGAAATTACACTCGCCTCGCTATCGGACGATCTCGACCACCGGGCCCGACCACGCCAAAGAGTTCGAAGTGGAAGTGGAAATCGGCGGGCAGACTGCCGGGAGCGGACGCGGTACCAGTAAACACACCGCCGAACACGCCGCCGCGCAAGATGCGTTGAAGAATCTTGAGATCGAGTGAAGCAAGGAAACAGGCAGACAGGCTGACACGTACTTTGTTACCCCAATCTGAAATCGTAAATCTAAAATCGTAAACTTGTCTTGACTACCCGACAGGGCGTATCGAAGGATCATAAATCACCACATGCCTCTTAGACTCAAATCACTCGAACTGCAAGGATACAAAACATTCGCGTCGAAGACCACCTTCGAATTCGCGAGCGGGATCACCGCCATCGTCGGCCCGAACGGCTCGGGCAAATCGAACATCGCAGACGCGCTCCGCTGGGTGCTGGGCGAACAATCGTACGCGCTGTTACGCGGCAAAAAAACCGAAGACATGATCTTCAACGGTTCAGAACATCGCGCCCGCGCCGGCATGGCATCTGCCCATATCTTATTCGACAATACCGCGAACTGGCTTCCGCTCGACTTCACCGAAGTCGGCATGACCCGCCGCGCCTACCGCGACGGTCATAACGATTACTTGTTAAACAATCAACAAGTGCGCCTGCGCGATTTGAATGAAATTCTCGCCGCCTCCGGGTTATCGGAACGCACCTACACGATTCTAGGGCAGGGACTCGTGGACGCATCGTTGGCGCTGAAAGCGGATGAACGCCGCCGCTTGTTCGAGGAAGCCGCCGGGGTTGGCTTGTATCGCGTCCGCCGCGAAGACGCCATGAAACGACTCGACAACACGGAACGCAATCTCGAACGCGTTCTCGATATCATGTCTGAGTTGGAGCCGCGCTTGCGGAGCCTCGAACGACAGGCAAAACGCGCCATCGAATTTTCACGCGCGCAGGCAGACCTGAAAATTATTCTGCGCGAATGGTATGGCTATCATTGGCATCGCGCCCAGCAGGAATTGACCGCCGCAAAAGAAGCGGTCAGAGCGCAGGATGCGCGCGCGGCAGAAGCGCGCGAGGCTCACCAGCAGGCGCAAACGGAGTACAACGCATTCCGTGAAAAGTTCGTCGGTCTGCGGGCGGAGTTGAACGCATGGCATCGCGCCTCCGCTGAATTGCATAGCCAGCGCGAGGAAGCGAGCCGCGAACTCGCCGTGCTTGAAGAACGCAGGCGGTCACTGCTCGCGTCGCAGACCTCCATGCTCACCGAAAAAGAACGCGCCGGCGATGAAGAAAAGATCGCGCGCGCGCGCATTGAAGAAACCGGGCGCGAGTTCGAGCGCCTGCAAGCCGAATACAACGAGGCGCAACAACAACTCGGCGAGGCGCAACAAAAATTACAAACCCGCCAACTGGACCGCGCCACGCTCGAGGAAAAAATCCAATCTGCCCGCATTCAAATCGAAAAATGGACAACCCAGCGCGCTGAATCGCAGGCAAGGTTCGATGAATTAACCTTGCGCGTCGAAACGCTGCAAACCCGGCTGGAGGAAACAGGCAGGGGCGCGTTATCCGCTGAAACGGATGCAAGGACAGCCAGCGACATATTTGCCGAAGCGCGGAAGAAAAGAGAAGAAGCCGAAGCGATGTTGAAGGAAGCGCAAGAGAAAGTGGAAAGCGGAAAATTGAAAGCGGATTCGCTGGAAGGCGCGCGACGCGCGAAAAACGACGAACGCGCAAACCGCCTTGCCGAACACACGCGCGCCAAAACGCAGATCGAGGTGTTGGAGCAAGCCGAGCAATCGCTGGCTGGCTATGCCGAAGGCGCGCGCTTTTTGCTCGATGCGGCGCGGCAGTTCAAACTCAAACGCGCGCGCGGCGCGTTGAGCGCGTTGCTTGATGTGCCGGCGGAACTCGAAACCGCGATCTCCGCCGCGCTCGGCGATACGCTCGACGCTATTTTGCTGGATGCCGATGAGATCGAAGACGCCCTGCGACTGCTCGAAGCAGACGAAGCGGGACGCGCCGCGCTCCTCCCCGTCGAACATCTTTCGCGCGAGATACTATCGAAGCCCAGCGATGACGATTGCATTGGCGTCGCATCTGAACTTGTCAACGCCAGCGCAGAGTTGCAGGCGGCGGTGCGCGTGATGCTTGGTCATACCCTGGTCGCTCGCGATCGTTCGTCGGCAAGACGCATCATCCGCGATCTGCCGACTCACGCGCGCGTGGTGACGTTACAAGGGGAGGTCTTCCGGGGCGATGGGCTGATCGTCGCCGGGAAGACCGCTTCGTCCTCCGCTCTCAGCCGGCCTCGCCAAAAGCGAGAGTTGACCGAAGCCCTGGCTGTGCTGGGCGCGCAGATCGAATCGCTGAACGGCGAAGTCGATTTGCTTTCCGCTCAGGTCGAGGATGCCGCGCGGGGCGTGAGTCAAGCCGAGGGCGAGGCGCGCGAGTCGCGGTTCAGGCTGGAAGAAACGCAGACGCTGGAGAATCAGGCTGGGTTGGAGTCTGAAGCGGCTCGTCGTCAGTTCGAATGGCAGAAGGGACAGCAAAGTCAACTTGAAGCGGACGCCGGCGAGGCGACTTCCGCCAAGAATAATCTCGTGAAAACGTTATCCGAAATCGAGGCGCAATCGATCAGCGCGCAAGAGGAAGTGAAATTGCTCGCCGCGCAATTGACCGAAACCGACCTGGCGGAGACGCAATCGAAGGCGGCGTATTGGGGCACGCGCGTTGCGGTTGTGGAACGCGCGTTGGAAGACGCGCGCGCAAGGAAAGAGGAACGTTCGAACGAGGCGGAGCGGTTCGATGCGCGCCGCGCTGAAATCTCGGCGAGGGCGCATGATGTTGAATCTTCGTTGAGCGAGTTGGAAAATTCAAAAACTTCGTTCCGCGAACGGGAAAGCGAACTGCAAAAACAAATCGAGGATTTGCGCGTGAAGATCGACCCTTCCGAGAAGGTGTTGGAAACCGCCGAGCAGGAAGAGGCGCGTTTACAAGACGCTGAGGCGAACGCGCAAAGGTCTTTGGCGACTACCGAACGACTGGCGGGGCAAGCGCAGTTGGAACATTTGCGAAAAGAAGAGGCGCTCGATAATTTGCGCCAGAAAATCTCGGACGATTTCGGGCTGGTGATGTTCGAATATGCCGAGGAGGTTTCGGGACCTGTGCCGTTGCCGCTGGAGGGCATGGTGGAGGAATTGCCGGTGGTGACGGAGATCTCGCCTGATCTGGAGGCGCAGTTAACCCAGAACCGTTCGCGCGTGCGCCGGTTGGGGCCGGTGAATCCCGAAGCGAAACAGGAGTTCGACGCCGAGTCTGAGCGGTATTCGTTCATGAAGACGCAAGTAGATGATTTGCGCAAAGCCGAAGCGGACTTGCGCCAGGTGATGGCTGAACTCGATGAGTTGACAAAGCAATCGTTCTCGAAGACGTTCGATTTGGTGGATAAACAATTCCGCGCCATGTTCACGCGGTTGTTCGGCGGAGGGTCGGCGCGACTCGCGTTGACCGATCCTGATAATTTGGTCGAAACAGGGATTGAAATTGAAGCGCGTTTGCCCGGTCGGCGCGAGCAGGGGCTGGCGTTGCTCTCGGGCGGCGAGCGCAGTTTGACGGCTGTCGCGCTGGTGTTTGCGTTGCTTAAAGTGTCGCCTACCCCGGTCTGCGTCATGGATGAGGTGGATGCGATGTTGGATGAGGCGAACGTGGGCCGCTTCCGCGATCTGTTGCAGGAGTTGAGCAAGGAAACGCAGTTCATCGTCATCACGCATAACCGCAACACCGTACAGGCGGCGGATGTGATCTATGGCATCACGATGGGGCGCGATTCAGCAAGCCAGATGATCAGCCTGCGGTTGGATCAGGTAACGGAAGATATGTTGAAGCGCGGCTAAGCCGAGCCTTCAAAAAAATCGCCCTGTTCGCGTTGTTGAACAGGGCGATTTGATTCTGAGCAAGAAGATTATTGGCCGAACCCAGCCGGTGCGGGCGGAACACGCTCCTGCCAGGTATCGAAGGTCTCGATCTTGGATTCTTCTTCTATTTTTGCCAGCCATTCGGTGAAGGCGGTATCCTGCGCCTGGCGATATTGGCTTGCATTGAGCGGGATGTCGGCGCGACCAAGCACCTGAATGATGTGATAGCCGAATTGGCTTTTCACTGGTTCGCCGATTACGCCGATCTCCTGACTAAATGCGGCGTTCTCGAACTCGGGCACCATCATTCCTTTGCCAAACCATCCCAGGTCGCCGCCGTTGACTGCGGAACCCGTATCCTTCGATACTTTGCGGGCAACATCGGCGAAATCGTAGCCAAGGTCAAAATAGGCTTGCGCGTTGCTGACGCCGGCCAGGTTATCGACAAGGATATGTCGCGCCCAGACTTGTTCTTGTGTGCGCGGAACATCGGCAGTTATTTTTTCAAACACCTTGTCGCGGATCAAACCATATTCGTACACGGCGCGTAAAGTTTCTTCGCTGAAACCGCTGTTGTCTTTGAAGTTCGCTATGGCTGTGGCATATTGCTGGTTATAGCCTTCGAGGGTGTAAGGCGTGGCGGTTGCGGTAGCGGGCAATGGAACGAACGTGGGGGTTGCCGGCGCCGAGGTGGAGGTGGCAGTCGCGGTCATGGCGGGATTCGGCGTTCCCGTCGGGGCGACAGTGGATGTGGGCGCGGGCGAGGGCGTAAACGTGGATGGGTACAACGTCAACTGCTGGGGGGAGAGGGTTGGGAAATCAACCGCGGTCGGCGTGACTGTGGGTGTCTTGGTCCCGTTGGGGAAAAACCCATACGCCGCTTGAATCGCGGCGTCCACTTCATCTTTTGTCACAACGATGCCCATCTTCTCGGCTTCCTGCCGCACGAGAATCTCCGTCTTTAGATTGTCCAGCGTTTGCTGTCCCAACAGTGTCGGGTTCTGCAATGTGAAGGCGACCGATTGCATTTGCTGGGTGGTATCCAAGCCGAAATTTTGTTGAAATTGCAGGTTCTGATATTCGTTCAAAAGGATCAGCCGCTGCACCTGCACGCGTTCTTGAAATTCTTTCGTAGTGACTTCCTGCCCGTTGATCGTCATGACCGGATCGTTCAATTGCAGGTAGTTCAGGTTGAGATAACCATATCCGATGATCGCCGCTACCAGCGCAATTCCGCCCACGGCAATCCAGCGCGCCAGTCGGGCTTGCTGGCGGTCGCGTTCAAGGCGGGCAACGTGTTTCTTGGTTACAGCCCGCGGTGGTTGACTTTGATTGCTCATACGCGTTTATCGGTTCGCGTCTGCGTGCGCGCCTGTAAATGGAATCAGGGCGATGTGACGCGCTTGTTTAACTGCCGCGGCAACCACACGTTGGTGACGGGCGCATGCGCCGGTTTGACGGCGCGGGCGAATGCGCCCATCATCGCCGATATACTTTCTCAGGAGATCGACCTTTTTGTAATCGATCGCCAGGGATTTGTCGGCGCAAAACTGACAAAACTTGGGTTTTGCAAAAAAACGGCGCTCGCCGCCGCCTTCGCCGCCTTCGTGCGATCTACGTTGTTCTCTTTCTTCAGCCATGATAGTACTCCGTTCTTTCTTTCAGCAGGCATCCACATCGGATGTCTGTGTCTGTGTGATTAACTCACCTTACGCAGTAAAGACCGTAATGCGAGATTTATCTCGCCTTTCAGGTTGTTCTTGAGCACAAGCGACATGAATGTCGCGTTACGGAGAACAGACTGGCTTCAACTGCGTAACGTCAGTCATTAAAATGGAAAATCATCTTCCGGGGTGGGCGAGTCTGTATCGCGCGGTTCGGACTCTGCGGGAGTGTGCCCGTGCTGGTTTTGGTCGCGGCGGTCGCCCAGCATGATCATTTCATTGGCAACGATCTCCACGCTGGTATGTTTGACGCCTTCTTTATCGTCCCAGCGGCGGGTCTGCAACCGTCCATCGACGTAAACCTGCTTGCCCTTGTTAAGATATTGCTTGCAGGTTTCTGCCAGACTTCCGAAGGCAACGATATTGAACCATTCCGTTTCGCTATGACGCTCGCCGTCGTTGGTATTCCACGAACGGCTGACCGCCACAGTGAAGGTAGTGACGGGCTTTCCGGCGGGCGTGTAACGCATTTCAGGGTCGCGCCCGAGATGACCAATGATCTGAACTTTGTTCAATCCGCGGCTCATTTCAACTCCTTGTGTTCCAAACCAGAAAAACGACTTATACCACCGTCAACATATGGCGCATGACCGGCTCGAGGAAGCGGATGTTGCGCTCCAAATCGGTTGTGGATTTGGGGTCGATGGTCAGGTTCAAGAGAACATATTGACCTTCGCGTTGTTTGTGGATGTTGTACGCCAACCGTCGGCGTCCCCACACATCCACTTTTTCCACCGTGCCGCCGGCTTCCGTCACCCAACCTTGAATCTTTTCGACCGCGCCTTTAAACGCGGTTTCGTCCAGATCAGGCTGGATAATGCAAACCAATTCATAATTTCGCATGAGGGTATTCCTCCTTTCCATGGGATTGCTCCTGTTCAAACCGTAGGTCTGCCGGGAGCGGAAAGGCACGTACACTTGCGTGCGTACCTATTGTTAAGCGGGCGGGAGTTTATCATAGGAAGGTGAAAATGTGGAGGGTTATAATTTGAGGGAGTAGACAGGCAAACAAGGAAACACGTAGACAAGTGAAGGAGAAAAATGTTCGATTTACCAAACGATGAAATCTTGCCACTGACAAAAGAGCATGTTTTTTTCACGTGGTCAGCGCAAGCGAAGGTGAACCCGATCGCGGTGAAACATGCGCAGGGCGTTTATTTTTGGGACGTGGATGACAAGCGTTATCTCGACTTCAACTCGATGACGATGTGCGTGAACATCGGTCACGGCGACGAGCGTATCATCAAAGCCATGCAGGAGCAGGCGGCGGAACTCCCTTACGCCGCGCCGGGCATGACCACGAAGATCCGCGCGCTTGCCGCCAAAACCATAGCGGATATAACCCCGCATCAAGCCCTGACGAAGATCCTGTTCACCCTCGGCGGCGCGGACGCCAACGAGAACGCGATCAAGCTCGCGCGCGGCTACACGGGACGCCACAAAATTCTGACTCGCTACCGGTCTTACCACGGGGCAACTGCCGGCGCCATGGCGGCGACTGGCGACCCCCGGCGCGTGGTCTGGGAACCCAACTTGATGCCCGGCGTTGTCCACTTCCTCGACCCGTATCGGTACCGTTCTAATTTTCACCGGCACAACACCAACATCTCCGAGGAGGAGTTTGCCCAAGACTATTTGAATCACATCGAAGAGATCATTCAATACGAGGGACCCGAATCCATTGCAGCGATACTGATGGAAAGTGTGACTGGCACGAACGGAATCATCATCCCTCCGCAGGGATACATACAGGGCGTCCGCGCGTTGTGCGACAAGTATGACATCGTGATGATCTGCGACGAAGTGATGAGCGGATTTGGCCGCACCGGCAAGTGGTTTGCCATTGAACACTGGGATGTGACGCCGGACATCATCACCATGGCAAAGGGACTTACCTCCGCCTATGCGCCGCTGGGAGCGGTTGCCATGAAGCCAGAGATCGCCGCCGCATTCAATGAAACCCCGTTTGAAAGCGGATTAACGTACACATCTCATCCCGTTTCGCTGGCGGCGGCGGTTGCCAACATTCAGGCGATGAAGGACGATCAAATCGTCCAACGCGCGGCAGGCATGGGTCCGGTGTTGAAGCGCATGTTGTCCGATCTCGGCGAAGCGCATCCCTCCGTCGGCGATGTTCGCTCGATCGGTTTGTTCGGAATCCTTGAACTGGTCAAAGATAGAAAAACAAAAGAGCCGATGACGCCGTGGAATAGTTCATCGCCGGCGATGAACGCGCTGAAAAAATATTGTCTCGATCATGGAGTGTTCTTGTACACACACTGGCATACCGTGTTGATTATCCCGCCGCTGATCATTTCTGAAGAGCAACTCAAAGAGGGCATGGACGTGCTGGATAAGGCTTTAGAAATTACAGACGAAGAAACGCATGGATAACAAGCCGAATTTCGATCGCGCGCTCATTATCCCGCTCGCGCTTGGCGTGTTCGCCTTGTTTGGAATCTGTCTTGTGCTGCTTCTTGGACAGTTAAGTTCGTTCCGCTCCGTTTCCGCGATAAGTGAAACATCGACCCCGTTCAAGTATCTCCTTCTCGGAACCGAACCGGGATTTACAACCCTTACCCCCGATGATAGTGCGGCAGATAATGAAGCAACTTCTGAGCCTACCGTCACGCCGTTCAACCTTGATTTTTTGCGCCCCACTCCAACTGACGAGGCTGGGGAATTCGACAAACCATCTTCAGCGCAGACAAGCACAACGGTTCCATCCAAACCAACCAAACCGTCCTCTGTACTGACCAGCACGGTTCCCTCGAAACCCACCACTTCCCCATCCAACGCGCCGCTCAACCCCGGCACATACGACGATTTCGACGCGCACATTCAATATGAAGGCAATTGGATCGAACAAGTGGATGTGCCTGATACCTTCGAAGACACACTGCACGTTTCAAACGTACTAAATAACTCGCTATCCTTTCGATTTATCGGCGAGCAGATTCGAATCTTCTATCAGGAAGGACCCGGGCTTGGCTCGGTACGCATCTCGCTGGACGGATTAGATTTCGATCTCAGTCAATCTGCCAGCACGATCAGCATTGAGGAATGGCCCTCGCCGATATTAGTCAACGGCACGCACAGCGTCACGATTACCCATCTCTCCGGCGGCGCAGTCAACCTTGATTCGTTCATCGTGCCAGACCCCATCATTACCCCCACGCCTACGCCCACTCAGTAAACTACAAAGCGACAAAAACCTGTTCCAAATCGGCTCTCGAAAAATAATCGCGGAAAGCCGCTGTCTCGTCAAGGATTCCCCTCGCCGCGACGAACAATTCTTTTTGCAGATATTGATTCGCCTCGCCATTCCCAGCGGATAAAAGAATCGCTTCGCCCTCAGGGACGGCTGTTACGTGTCCCCCAGCCGACAGCCACTCCAAGCCGATCCGCACCGCGTTGACTCGTTGCGCGGTTACGACAGCCAACTCGTCCACCGAAACTTTCCCGCCTTTGTTGTTGATCGCAAACTTCGCCATGCCCGCCAGACGAGCAAGGAATTCATCAGTTTTTTCTTTGGCAGGCGAAACGCCAAACACGTGAACGATCTTCGGTTTGACGATGTCCAGCGCGGCGCGAAGTTCAGAGGGCGACGGCGGCGTCGTATAAATCACAAGCTCATCGGCGGGATGCAACTCAAAGCGCGATTTTCCTTTTGCTTTATCTGCCCCCTCCGCCCAGATCAACAAATTCTCCAATTCTCCAATTCTCTTGTTGCCCAATCCTTCGACATCGCTCAGGGCAAGTCTCCAGTCTCTAATCTCCAATCTCCGCTCCCTAACCTCAATCGCTTTTTCTTCGACAACTCGAAATTCCTCAAACGTCGCATTGACCTGCTTCTCTCCGCGAAACGTGGACGCACGAACGGAATACGCAATGTCAATTTGAGTTCCTGTTTCTGGCAATTCTTCTCCCGCCCCGCCCCACCATAAAATACTTTGCACCTTTCCGTTTTCATCTTCCACCGCCAAACGCAGGTGTTCTTTTGTTTTGCCGATCTCCGCAACGGATTTCAACGTCACGCCGCGCGAGGCAAATGTGAGTTTGGGATTCCCCACGCCGAACGGAGCGAGCATTTCAATTGCATCTGCCAGTCCAAAATTGATCTCATCCAAATTTAGCCACGCATCAATTTGAAGCGTCGGCTCTTCGCGGACGATCTCGCCGAGTTGTTTTTCGATAGCCTTGCCAAAGCCGCGACGGAATGAAGAGAGATTCTCTTTTTGCAGAGACAGTCCCGCCGCCATGGGATGTCCACCGAAGTTCAGGAGCGATTCTTTTTGGGAGGAGATCGCTTCGGTGATGTGCAATCCTTCGATTGAACGCGCCGAGCCGCGCAAGATTCCATCATCTGATTCGGTGAGAAGCAGTGCGGGTTTGTGATAACGATCCACGAGGCGATTTGCCACGATGCCGACGACTCCGCCGGGCCAGTTGGGATGCGATAACACAATGGCTGGCTCATTCAACAGTTCGGGGTGCTCACGCAACTGCGCCTCCGCCGCCTCGGTGACTTGACTTGTCAATAGTCGGCGCTGGGCGTTCAGTCCCTCGATTTGCGCGGCAAGGACTCTGGCGCGTGCGGCGTTATCAGTAATTAGTAATTCAACGGCGGGGTTGGCGTCGCTCAATCTGCCAAGCGCGTTCAGGCGCGGAGCGAACGTGAAGCCGATGGTTTCCTCGGTCAGCGATTCGAGGTTTGTGTTGGAGAGTTCTGCCATTACCTTCAAGCCGATGCGGTTTGTTTTGCGAAGTTGCTGAATCCCTTTTTGGGCTAATGAACGAGTCTCACCATGAAGGAGGGCAACGTCGGCGATGAGACCGAGGGCGACGAGGTCGAGTAATTCGAGACTGGACGCTTCGACGAGCTCAGCGCGGTGGATTGGAGACTGCGCGCTTTGTAATTGGTAATTAGTAATTAAGGATTCGGCGAGTTTGTAGGCGACGCCAACGCCTGCGAGATTTTTTAGCGGATGTTCTTGCGGCAATAACTTTGGATTGATAATGGCTTTTGCATTTGGCAAATCGTACGCGCTTCGACTGCGCTCCCGCTGGTCGCTCCGCTCAGCGAGGATTGGATCGTGATGATCGGTGACAACGACATCCACGCCGCGCGAGTTGGCATAATCAATCGCTTCGTGCGCGGTGATACCAGTGTCGCAGGTGACGAGGAGTTTGATTCCGCCATCAATGATCGGCGCAAGGGACTCGATATGAACGCCGTGACTCTCCTTGCCGCGGATCGGGATGTAGTACACCACATCCGCGCCGAGGGACTGGAGCGTTTGCACAAGCAGGGTTGTGGAGGTTTGCCCGTCCACGTCGAAGTCGCCCCAGACGCAGATGCGATCCTTGCGTTGGATGGCGGCGTGAATAATTTCTGTCGCCGATTCGATATTTGGAAACGGCGTTGATGGAGTTTCGTCGGGGTGAAGAAATGCGCGGGCGGAGTCAGGGGTGGCGATGCCGCGGCGGATGAGAGTCTGCTTGAGGAGGAGAGGCAGGTCGAGGGGCGAAAGAGGCGAAGCGTCTACTTGCGGAGGATCGAGCCAGCGAGTCATGCGGTCAAGTATCAGGGGTCAGGTTTCAAGTGTCAAGCGTTTTGCAGGCTAGCTCAATAATTCCCCTATCACAGCAGAAAGTTCAAGAACGAGATCGCTGTCAATTTCTTGATTCGGGTTTATCGAAAATTCCTTCATCGCTTCATCCAGACTTTGAATCGTTTCAGGGTCTGTCTTGGGATGCTGGCGAATCAATCCGCATAACGCCAATGCCTTTTCGGTTTCGCCGCGCCGCGCATGGATCCCCGCCACCCACACGAGCGCGTCCAATGCGATGAAATCGGCTTTGATGTCCCGCGCCTCGCGGATGGATTGTTTCAAATAAAACAGCGCCTCGCTCGCGTTGCCGAGATGATACTGCGCCGTGCCGACGTTATCCAGCGCGATGGCGATACCGAAGCGATAGCCTGTGTTGCGGTGAGTCTCCAAGCCTTGCATAAATAATTCCAACGCGCCCGCATAGTTTTTTTCTTTCAACAAAATCGTGCCAAGATTTCCCAACGCGCCCGCCAAATTGCGCGGCTGGTTGATGCGCCGCGCAATTTCAATCGCTTCTTGCAAGAGCGGCTTCTCTTCTTCATAACGTCCCTGATTGAACAACGACACGGCGAGATTGATCAGCGTAGACGAGACTCCCGCCTCGTCGTTCAACTCGCGCCGCAAGACGAGCGATTCGCGCAGAGCCTCTTCCGACTCTTTGAGTTTTTCCAAAGTCGTCAACGCTGTTGAGATGTTGTTCAACGCCGTCGCTTCTTCGTGGCGGTTGCCTAACTCGCGCGCCAGTTCCAACTGCCCGCGAAAATATGCCTCACCCTTGTCTTCGTGACCCAAAAAGCGCGAAGCGATTCCCAGCGCGTTCAAACACGCCATGATCTGCGGCTTGTCGTCCACGCCGCGAAAATAAGCAAGACATTCCTCCAGCGTCGCAACGGTCTCGTCGGATTTGCCCATATCCGCCATGAACAAGGCGCGATACAGAATCAATTTTGCGATCGTTCGCCCGCGCTCGTCTGTCGGCAACCCGTTCACGCTTCGCGTTTCGCCGAATTGAGCCAGCGCCGCCTCCATCAAATCGAATCCCTCGCGATACCGTCCCTGAATATCGAGATAACGTTTCGTAAAATGAACCAGCCTCGAAAGTGAAGCCGCGTCTTTTTGTTCGCCCGCCCAGCCCCACGCCGCGCGCGCATTTTCAAAGTCATCGCGCATCACCACAAACGACGAGCGTTCGTTCCAGCGCGCGCGCTCGTCTGCCCACTTTGCAAAATACGCCGCGTGCGCGTTGCGCGCCTTTTTCTTCGCGCTTAATTTTTCCTCCGCAAATTGCCGCGCCACTTCGTGCAATTCAAATCTCCCGCCGTTTCTTTGCACGAGCGATTTATCCAACAGCGAATCAAATTTTCCCGCCACCGCTTCCGCCGCCTCGCGCGAAAATCCGCCGCGAAAAACCGATAACGCCGCAAACGTTTTTTGTTCGGTCTCGCTCAATCCTGCCCACGACGATTCAAACACCGCCCGCAAACTTCGTTGGCGTTCAGGCATATCGCGCCGCGACGACGCGAGAAAATCCAAGCCTTTTTGAATTTCATCTTTGACGGCTTCGACCGTCATCGAGCGCGTCCATGATGCGGCGATTTCGATTCCCAGCGGGAGACCGCCCACCAAACGGCAGATTTCCGCTACTGCGACTTGGTCCCGCTCTTCAAATTGAATCTCCGCCCGCGCGCGCTTCGAACTCTGGACGAAAAGCTGGTTCGCCTCCGTCGAGCCTGATCCCAACCCCGAGAGTTCCACCGCCCATTCGCCAGCGATATCGAGTCTCTCGCGCGACGTGACGAGGATCTTCACTTCTGGCGCGGCTTGCAAAATCTCTGAAATCACAGCCGACGATTCCAGCAGATGTTCGAAGTTATCCATCAACAGCAATAATTCTTTTTGGCGGAGATACCCGAACAACTGCTTCTTCGCGTCGCCTTTGGTGAACGGAAAATCGAAGACGCCGCCAATGGCGGGAATCAAGCCGTCCGCGTCCACCGCCGCGAGTTGAACCATCCACGCGCCGTTGATGAACATATCGGCGCAGAGACGGGCAGTCTCCTGCGCGAGACGAGTCTTGCCCGCGCCGCCGAGTCCCGTCAATGTGACCAGCCTGCAAGCGGGGTCCGCTAATCGTCCGCGTAGATTCTCTAACTCGCTTTTGCGTCCAACAAACTCCGTGGACGACGCGGGGATATTGTGCCGCGCCGCCTGCCGTGCCGCGCGGATTCTTTCATACAACGCGGTTGTTTCCAGCGAAGGCTGGACTCCTAGTTCCTTCTCCAGAATTTTTTTGCAGGTTTCGTATTGCGCCAGCGCCGCGCTGATTTGTCCCGTGCGGGCTTGCAACAACATCAGTTGGCGATGCGCTTCTTCGCGCCAGGGGTCGAAGGTCAATAACCGCGAGGCGTAGGTCATCGCTTCGGTGAAATGTCCGCGCGAGGCATGAAATTGAGCAAGAGTGTGCAAAGCCTGCAACGCCAGTTCGCGCAGGCGGGCGCGTTCGGTCAACATCCAATCTTCGAAGGCGGGCGCGTCGCGGACGTGGAAGCCTTCGAGGAAGTCGCCGCGGTAGAGGCGCAGGGAATCTGTCAGGATAACTGAAGCAGGCTGAGGGTCAAGAGAAGAGGCGGAAAGAAGAGCGGAATCGAATTCAATCGAGTCCACGAATCCGCCGCCCGTGAATTGAATCGAATCGCGGGTGACGGTCAGTTCATCGCCGAAATATTTGCGGAGGTTGGCAAGGGCTTGGCGCAAATTATTTTTCGCGTCGGCGTCGGACATCTCACCCCACAAGAGCGCGGCGAGTTTGTCGCGGCTGTGAGCGCGGCGCGTGACAGCGAGATACGCCAGCAAAGCGGGGACTTTGTTGGAGATGAAGTTGGCGTTTCGCGGGATTTGTATTCCGCCTAGGTAAGACAAACTTAAGTTTGTCCTACCATTCGCCGAGGTCGGGATTGACATACGTGAACTTCCAATCCTTCCATTCTTTCACCAGCCCCGCTTTGACGGGGTTGTTCAAAATGTAGAGGATGATTCTTTCCATCTCCTTTTCATCGCGGACGTAGTGATCGTAAGACTCGTGATGCCAGAAATAGCCTTCGCGGTTGAGGGCAAGGTTGCAATAGCGGGCGGCGCGTCCTTTGAGCAGGCGCATGATCTCGGCGACGGGGGAGACGGCGCTCGGCATTCTGGATGGCGGAAATTTTTCGATGAGCGAGAGGATCAGCAAATGAACGTGATTGGGCATGATGCAATAGGCATAGAGTTCGTAATGCTCGTCGGCTTTCCTGTGGATTTCATCCGCCACGATTTGCGCGATGTTTTCCTGCTTGAGCCAGTCATGCCCGAATTGACAACGATCGAGCCATTTATCGAAATGTCCAAAATACTTTTTCTGGATGTTATAGCGGTCTGCGGCGGTTTTGGCGGCGCGCAATTCCTGTTCGCGTTGCGCTTTCAACTCGTCCACCACGGCGGCGGGGAGCGAATCCACGAGGCTGAAGGTGATGAAGAGCGGATTATTCTGCGGGTGGATGTGCGGCAGTTTGCGGCGGTAGTAGATGGGTTCGGGCATGAGGAGGCTCTGTTCGACAAACTTTAGTTTGTTTTTTGGCAGGCGCAAACTGAAGTTTGCGGCACGGGTTCGACAAACTTCAGTTTGTCCTATTTGAGGCACAGTGCAAGCGCAAACTGAAGTTTGCGGTACGGCTCCAATAAACGATTTCTAAACGATGGCTTTATACAATGGGGCAAGATTATCACAGTTGAGAATGAATGAACAGTAGCCATGTCCAATTTTTTGACCGCGCGCCCGCCCCATTACCGTCACTTCGTCCTGCTTGTGTGGGAGGAGCGCGGCGCGGACGGACGGGACTCGGTGTGGCGGTTCAGTTTGCAGGACTCGCAGAAGGAGGAGCGAATTGGATTCAAGGATTTGAACGAACTCACAGCGTTTCTCGAAAAATGGATGAAGGATTCATCCGAAGATGACGCAAATAATTTTTACCAAAGGAGAAAAAATGATCAATAAATCTCTCTTCCGTCTTGCTGGTTGGCTGGCAGTTGTATTCATCGTGCTGGCATTTTCCATGTTCGCCTTCACGGGCGGCGTGTTCATCTCCCTGTCCATTCTCGGCGGCGTCTGTCTTGCCGTGATCTTCTATGCGCTCTACGTGTTTCACCGTCCGCGCGCCGCGACCCTGGGACTGGTTATGCTGGTTTGCGGAATCATTTCGCTGATCTTCGAGAATGCGGCGTTCGTGATGAAGAGCGGCGGTGAGACGATGCTGTCAGTCCGCTTCGTGCTTTTGGGAGCGGCGTTCCTGCTCCTCGGTTATCTCGGCTATGGCAACGACCAGACTCCGCGCTGGCTGGCAATTTCCGCATATCTGGTCGGCGTCGCGGGGCTGGCGGCGGGCGTCGCGGGTTTGCTCGGTCAAGCCTCGGTGGGGCTGACCGCCTCGTATCTGATGTTCATCCCCTTCATCGTCTGGCTGGTCGGGATGTGGCGCTGGTTTCTGAAGACCGCCGCCGCGTGACAAAATTTCGTCAAAGGAGTCTCTCATGCTTTATCAACTCGTTGTCTTTCTGCACGTCGTCGCCGTACTCGGATACCTGCTCGCGCACGGCGTCTCGGCGACGGTTTCCTACGCCATCAAGAAAGAACGCGATGTCAATCGTATCCGCGCCCTGCTGGACATTTCGGAAAAATCCTACCCCTCTATGTTTTTGACTCTGCTTGCCGTTATCGTGTTTGGACTTATCGCGGCGTTCCTCAACATGACCTGGTGGAGATTCGGCTGGATTTGGCTCTCGATCGTCGTTCTGGTCGTGATCATTGTGCTGATGGCGGTCTATGGCGCGGCTGCTTTCGGCGAGATCAGAAAAGCCGCAGGGATTCCGTACAGGGTCAAGGGCAAGCCGTTCCCTGCGGAACCCGCCAAAAGCGATGAGGAAGTCTATGCTGTGGCGGCGAAGGTGAATCCCACGCTGTTGCTGGTCATCGGCTACGGTGGATTCGCCGTCATCGCGTGGCTGATGATCGTCAAGCCGTTTTAGCGCGGGATTCGGCGGGGGATGAATCCCCGCCTCAGTACGTGAAAGTCCGCTGAATCGGACTCGGCGCGCGGAGTCCAAAGGACTTCCATGAACTGAGCAGGTGGCTTCAGCCCCGCTCACCACACCAAAGGAGAATCCATGTCAAACACAAACCCCTATCGTCTCGCAGGCTGGTCTGCCATCCTGAGCGCGATTGCCACCCTCGTCGGCGCGGTGACGCTGGTCATGTTCTTCAGCGTCGGCGGTCTGTACGGAAAAATCAACGACGCCTCAAGCGTCATCATCGGGCTGACGGGAATCCTGATTCTTTTCACGCTTTACCAAATCCATCGCGCGTCCGCGCCGATGGTCAGCCTCATCGCGTTCTTGATCGGCGCGGTTGCCTTGCTGGTCGCGGCGGCGCTTCAGGCAACGCTTGTCCTCGGCGGCACGAATTTCATGACAATCGTTACCTCGATGTTTGGCATATTCGGCGCATCCCTCCTGACCTTTAATTGGCTCGCCAACTCAAACGGAACCCTGCCTCGCGCCCTCGCATGGACGGGGATCGCCGCGGGTCTCGGTTACGTGTTGGTGACCGCTGGCTTCCTCCTCGGCGGACAGAATCACATACTGACGTACATCGGCGGCGCGTTTTCCGTCATCGCCTACCCCGTCTGGGGATTCTGGCTCGGACGCATTTGGTTACGCGTTGTATAGGCGACGTTCTCTAACGTCGCATCGGAGATAATCATGTTCACCGTCTACTGCGTCCTCATCGGCATCATCGCGTTCTTCATCGCCGCGCTCGTGCTCGGCATGTGGCTGCGCGGTCATCGCGTGGCTGATGATCGTCAAGCCGTTTTAGCGAAAACGCAAACCGAAGTTTGCGGCACAAAATCATAGGAGAGTGTAACATGTTCGTTAACCTGATCGTTCTACTAATCGTCATTGCCATCACCGTATTTTTCGGCAGGCTCACGTACCGCGCGGTCAAAGCGCAGAGACTGTGGGTCAAGATCCTCGGCGGGCTGGGCGCGGGACTGCTGACGCTCGTCCTTGCCGCGGTTTCGTTTTTTGGGATTAAGGGAATGATGACCGTCTATTTTCCAAAGGTCGCG
>JAJTXU010000004.1 GCA_021462845.1 Anaerolineales bacterium | reverse complement strand
CAAGTTTCGCGGATCGCGCGGATTCTTTTTTTCGTTTTTCACGCAGAGTTCCGTGTTGTCCGTGTGATCCGTGTACAGAAATTGGTTTTTGCCAAGCGAAAATGAGAAAGCCATACAAGGCTTTTTGTTTGTTATCCAGCGCAAATAAGAAAGGCTTTTGTAAGGGGTGCAATTCGCTTACAAAAAGCATCCGGGCAAAAGTTCATCGTATAATTCAGGCGTGATAGAACCTGTGCAGCATAATCACACAAGGAGTTGGAAACAATGTCGACAACACTTATTGCAATAATAATCATCGCGGTCATCATGGCAATTATCGGAATCACCATGAACAGGTCGCGCACCCGCCGCGAACGCAATTTTCGCGGAGGCGCCGACAGTCGCAAACCTTCCGAGAAGCGCGGCGAGAAATAACAAACCGCGATGGGGAGTGCCCGATTGAGAACGTAAAAAACAATCTTTGCCACAGAGAACGCAGAGTTTGCTGACCCCGCATGATTTGCCAAGCAAATCACGCTCGGGGCAGGTGGAAAAATCTCAAAGTTCTCTGCGCGCTCTGTGGCTAAACGCGCTTTGTTAAGCGCCCCCCGCGATGAACTCCATAGTAAAATCAAGGCATGGAGTTTCAGATCGCAGTCGCCAAAGTCAATAAATACGCTACATCTGAAAGCGGGGACACGCTCGAAGTTGTCGAACGCCCCAATGGCGGGTTGTCTGTTGTGCTTGCCGACGGGCAGACTTCCGGGCGCGGCGCCAAAGCAGTTTCGCAAATGGTTGTTCGCAAAGTGATCGGCTTGCTCGCCGAAGGCGTCCGCGATGGCGCGGCGGCGCGCGCCGCATCTGACGCGCTGTTCACCGACAAACAAGGGAAGGTTATCAGCACGCTCAACATCGCCTCGCTCGACCTGCATAGCCGCACCATCGTTCTGACCCGCAACAACCCATCTCCTCTTTTTATTTGCCGCGGCGAAACAATCGACCGCATCGACGCCGAAAGTATCCCTTTAGGAACATCGCGCGATGTGCGTCCGCTCATCACCGAATTACCCATCGAAGCAGGGCTGACCATCGTAATCTACACCGACGGGTTGACTCACGCCGGGGAACGGCGAGGCAGCCCGATGGAGGTCGGCGAAGCGATTCGGTCGGTGCTGGAGGATCAGGACCCCAGTCCGCAATCGCTGGCAGATTCGCTGTTGGCGCACGCAGTCCGTCTGGATGATGAACGTCCGGCAGACGATATCAGCGTGTTGGTGTTGAAATTCTCATCGAACATCGGAGACAACGTCCGACGCATGACAGTTCGACTCCCGATCAATGGAATTGCCTCATGAAAAAGTTTGGCAAAATCTAATAGCCCTCATGGAGCCTCCAAGTAAGCGCCCGGTCATCGGGGTTGTCGGTCCCTGTGGGTCGGGCAAATCAACTTTGATCGCCGGGCTTGAGCAACACGGCTTCACCTGCCGGCACATCGCGCAGGAACATTCCTACGCGCAAGCCATGTGGCAGATCATCGCCAAACCGGATATTCTGATCTACCTCCACGCTTCATTTGAAACCAGCACCGCGCGACGAAAACTCGACTGGCTTAAAAAAGATCACACCGAACAACTCCGCCGCCTTGCCCATGCGCGCGAACACGCCAGCCTGCTCATCGAAACCGACGAGAAGACACCGCAAGAAATTTTGAAAACTGTTTTGGATTTCCTCCACCGGACGCCCTCGTGAAACCCCGCATCGCTTCTCTCCTCCTTTTCAGCCTGTTCGCGCTTTCCTGCGCATTTCTCCAGCCCACGCCAACTCCCCCTCCCGAAGCATCCTCAACCCCCGACCCGCTCGACACCTCATGGGATGATCGCTCCATCTTCAAAGAGGGATTGGTTCCATCTGCCCAATGGGCGCTGAACGAACTGGACGGCGCAACGGTCTACCATATCGAATTGGATATTGCAGACAACCTCTCTCACGTGAATGGCTCGGAGGAGGTTCGTTACACCAACACAGAAAGCGAACCATTAACCGAAGCGCGCTTTCGATTGTTTCCAAACATTCTGGGCGGCAAGATGGAGGTAGCAAATCTTCTTGTGAATGAAGCAACCGCAACGCCTCGCTACGATCTGCGCAACAGTTTGATGATCGTTCCGTTTTCCGCTCCGCTTGCGCCGGGCGAAAGCGTTGTAATCCGCATGGATTTTTCTGTGGAGGTTCCCCGCACAGTGGAGTTGAATTACGGCGTGCTCGCTTACGATCAGGATGTGCTTGCCCTCGCTCATGCCTACCCAATGGTTTCCGTGTTCGACGATGAAGGGTGGAATGCCGAAATCCCGCCGCAAGAAGGTGACGTGACCTACGCCGATGCGTCGTTCTTTATCGTCAAAGTCACCGCGCCGAAGGGTGTGACGGTGGTGGCATCCGGGCGGCGAGTCGGTTTCACGGAGGCGGAGCAGACGCAATCAACGGTTGTTGCGAGCGGTCCCGCGCGCGATTTCTATCTGGCGGCGAGTCCGAATTACGTGGAAACATCCATCAATGCGGATGGCGTCCTCATTCGCAGTTACACCACCGCAAACTTCAGCGAAGGGTCGCAATCTCTGGTTGAAACAGCCGCGCGGGCCATTAAAGTTTTCAGCGAACGTTACGCGCCCTATCCCTACACAGAACTCGATTTTGTTTCAACCCCCACACTGGCGCTTGGCATCGAATACCCCGGTATGATCGCCATCACCTCCTGGATCTACGATACGGAAAACGATTTCGCCAACGAATACCTCGAGGCAACGGTTGCGCACGAGGTGGGGCATCAATGGTTTTACAATCTCGTCGGCGACGATCAGTTGGACGATCCCTGGCTCGATGAGTCGCTGACCCAATTCATCACACTGCAATATTTTATCGACACGTACGGCATCGCTGGCAGCGAAGAATTCAAGGGTTCGCTCGAATTTCGCTGGGATATGATCGCGCGCGAGAACATCCCGATCGGCTTACCGGTGGCTGAGTATGATGGAGCGACCTACAGCGGAATCGTCTATGGCCGCGGACCTTTATTCTTCGTGGCGCTCAGGGATAGTATGGGTCAGCCGGCATTCGATGCGTTCCTGAAAGAATACACACAATCGCTCGCGTGGAAAATTTCCACCCCAGACGCGCTTCAATCGCTCGCGGAAAAACACTGCGCCTGCGATCTGGATGACATCTTCAACGAATGGGTCTACCCATAAGCGGATGGTAGTATAATAACCGCCGCGTGGCGACCGAGCCGTAGACGGCGAGTGCGCCACATTTTCATGGATGGAGAGAATACCCGCATGCTTCGTAACTTAACCAACAGACTTTTACTCATCGGACTTGTGCTCATGCTCGCGATCTGGGTAGACACAAATGAAAATGTCCAGATCCCCAATCCCTTTAAAGACGACGGCTCCCCTCTGTTTCAAGTCGACGTGAAACCCCGGCTCGGTCTGGACTTGCAAGGCGGCTTGCAAGTTCTACTCGAAGCCGATATTGCCAACGATGTGAAGGTTTCACGCGAGGAAATGGAAACCGCCCGCAACATCGTCGAAAACCGAACCAACGCCTTGGGCGTCAGCGAAAACGTCATCCAACTGGCGGGCGAACGACGCATTGTTGGCGAATTCCCCGGCGCTGAAGACACCGACGCAATCCTCGACATTATTCAACAGACCGGCTTGCTCGAATTTGTAGACACCGGAACTTACGCTCCCCCGGAAGGCAGTACCTTGCAAACCGATTTTGTCCCCGGCTCTTCCACCCCGCAAACTCCCGCAGACGGCGCGACGGTCTTTCATACCATCATGACCGGCAAAGTTCTGCAAGGGGTGAATGTGAGCGTGACCCAAACAGGAGAACCTGCGATCGATTTCGTTCTTAATTCAGAGGGAGCCGCCATATTTGGCGAACACACATCGGCAAATACCGGCAAATATCTCGCGATCGTTCTCGATAAACAGGTCATCAGCGCGCCGATCATCGAATCTGCGATCACAGGCGGACAAGGTTCCATCAGCGGTAATTTCACCCCTGAAACGGCAAACGCGCTTGCCGTCCAATTGCGATACGGTTCGCTCCCCATCCCGTTGAAAGTTGTCGAAACACGGATCATCGGTCCCACCCTTGGTGAAGACTCGCTCCAGAAAAGCATCGTTGCTGGGCTGGTCGGCTTCGTTATTGTCGCCCTCTTTATGATCCTTTACTATCGCCTGCCCGGTCTCTCGGCAGTCCTGTCAATTTTGGCGTATGCCGCCATTTTGTACGCTGTCTTTAAATTGATCGGAGTGACACTCACCCTGCCCGGCATTGCCGGTATCATGTTAAGCACCGGCTCCGCTTTGGATGCAAACATCCTGATCTTTGAACGGCTAAAAGAAGAACTTCGTTCCGGGCGAAGCCTGCGGCAGGCATTCGACCAGGCATGGAAACGCGCCTGGCCCTCCATTCGCGATTCAAACGTCGCCGCCCTCATCACAGCCGTCATCTTGTTTTGGTTCGGGAGTTCCTTCGGCGCCACGATCGTCAAGGGATTTTCGTTCACACTTGCCATCGGCGTGATCATCAGTTTGTTCTCGTCGCTTTATATCACCCAATCCTTTCTGGCGCTTCTCTTCAATATCGTCAAACCGACAAACTACGAACGCTCGATAGGTATCTAGGATTTACTCATGAACATTCTCGGCAAACGCTACATTCTTTTCGGCTTTTCCCTCTTGATCATCATCCCCGGCTTGATCATCATGTTCACCCGTGGGATTCCCCTTTCCATCGATTTCAAAGGCGGGAGCCTGCTCGAAGTGAAATTCGACGCCGCACAACCGGCGCCAGGCGAAATCCTGGAGGTCTACGATTCCTCCGGGATCAAGGACGCCCAGGTACAAACCAGCGACACCGGCAGTTTTATCATTCGATCCGAGTTCATGCAAAACGAGACCCGCGACGCCGTTCTTACCGCCCTCACTGACAAATTTGGAAAACTGGAAATCGTCCGTTTCGACAGCGTAGGACCGAGCATCGGCGAACAAGTCACCTCGCGCGGAACGCTCGCGGTCATCGTATCCTCGCTACTCGTGGTGCTGTTCATTGCATGGTCGTTCCGAGGCGTGCAAAACGCCTTCCGCTATGGCATTTGCGCCATCCTTGCCATGATCCATGATGTGGCGATCATCTTTGCCATCACCGCCTACGGCAGTCTGCTATTCGGCTGGGAGATCGACGCGCTCTTCCTTACCGCCCTGCTAACAGTGATCGGTTTTTCGATGCAAGACACCATCGTAGTGTTCGACCGCATCCGTGAAAACATGAGTATCTACCGCCGGCTGGATTTCGAAACGCTCGTCAACCACTCCATCGTGCAAACCCTGCAACGCTCCATCAATACCCAGTTGATGACGGTCGAATTCCTTCTGCTGGCGCTCATCCTGTTCGGGGGCGCCACCCTTCAGGAATTTGCCTCGATCCTGCTGATCGGGCTGATGAGCGGAACCTATTCATCCATATTCATCGCCGCCCCTATCCTTGTCTTATGGGAAAATCGCGAATGGGAAAAGTGGTTCAAACCCAAAGCGCTAGCCGGCTAGAACGTAATCAAAAAAAGGACACCGCACGGTGTCCTTTTAGCGTCTACGCAGCCACACAAGAATATTTAACAGAAGCGAACGAAACGTCGTCCGCCTCATGGTGAACATGGGTAGTGGATAATCCCTCTCCTCATAGGACTTCAACCGCATAAGTAATCGGACAACATCCTGGTTCGGCTTGGTTCGATACATGGTCCGCGCGTGCTCTGGAATCATTGGATATGCATACCACGTACAGGACGCCCGAAGGATAAAGATGTTACACAAAATCTCCCGCCTGGCGCTTCAAGCGGGAGATTGCGACAAACTAACGCGTCATTCGCAGGGACAACTGCCCTACCTGCGGTTGGCTGACCTACCCCCCCAACTCCACCGCCAGCGTATCGTAATAAGTGCCAGCGCCAAAGCCGTCGATGAGGATGTGGTCAAGCGGCTGCAGTTTCGGCAACTCCCTGAGAAAAGCGATCATGTTCGACGCCGCGCTCACATTCCCAAAATCGCTCAACAGCCACGGCATCGGCAGGACGATCCCGTCGTTTTGCAGGTGCTTTTCCTTGAGTTTATTGATCTTGTAATTGGCATGGTGCACGATCGCCACAGCGAACGACTTCCCAGCCATACCTAACTCCTCAAGCCGAGTCTGATATGCCGCGTACACATCGCGCACCACCTGCACGCCCGTCCGCACGAACAATTTGACCATGCCCATCGGTCCAGCCATCGCAATAGACGAGCCGTCGTGCGGTTCGTGCATCAAACCTGCCACACGGATATTATTTGCCGATGGTTCGGTCACATCCACATTGTAACCGTCTGCTTTCTGTTTGGAATGTGGGTAATACATCTGCACCTGCAGAACACCATCTTCGTCAAATGCCTCGTGTGATTTACCAGCAATGAACTTCATCGTCTTACCGGGGATGACTCCCACCACCCCCGCGGCATTCCCAAACAACTGCAACGCGTTGGCATCGTGCGAAGAACCGACGAAGCGACTCAGTCCCTCGATACCGCCGACCAGCACTTTCTTTCCATACAACGATTCGGCGATATTCTGATTCAACTGCAGGTTTTCAGGCAACGTCGGATTCAACGCCAGATGGAGGGAACTTGTCGACCCATCACACGCTTTATGAGTGGCTACTTTAAGCGCGCTGTCCGGAATCCCTGCGGCTTTTGAAATCTGGTTGAGATAATCCGGCGAAAGCGGCGCGCTCATGCCTATGAGCACACCTGCCACCTCGGATGGATTCCAGTTGCATGCTCTGATCGCTTCGCTGAGAAACTTCGCGCCCACTTCGATCTCGAGTTTTGCGTGCTCTTGCGGGGTCAGGTTAAGGGGAATGTGGTGCCGGCTGCGAAACCCCAGATCGGAGAGATTCAACTTTTCGTTGGTTGGAAGCGGATGCCCCAACCTCTCTTCGATAAAAAAGTGAAGGTTGTCGTTGCTAAAACTTTCTCCCCAAGTTCCGTACACCCCGCCAATTCCAACCGATGGATTGCTGACTGGCTCCATTCCAAACGGAATGCCCGCCCCTATTTCAATCACGCCTTTTGTAAGATTTGGGCGGTCGTAAAACGATTCGGATTTAGTTACTTCAAGTGTCATCTCAATACTCCTTCTATCTATGAAGCGCAAACCCCTGTTGTACATGAAAGTTTCGGGGTTTGGATTAATCCTTCCGAAGAATATGATCTTCCGAAACGAAAAGACCCTCTTGCGAGAGTCTTTTTTGCTGGGGAGCCTGGATTCGAACCAAGATACCATCCTCCAGAGGGATGTGTCCTGCCGTTGGACGACTCCCCAATTCAATTTTCCAGCGGGCGGTATTGTAGCATGGCGGGAAAGTTCGGGCAAGCCTTATTTGCGCGCGGTGCGCCGTGTGTTATCTTCCACATCAAGCATAATGAGCAATACTTTTGAGACAGCCTGCAAGCCAAAGAAGTAAAAGACGCCGGGGAGAAGTTGAGTGAGGTATGGCGACATCATGTTCAAACCCATCAAGAATCCCAACCCCTTGTCACCCATCATGCCGTTGGCATATTGAGAGAGAAATAGCAAGAGTTGAAATGTCCACGTCAACACATAGACCGTGAGCGTGACCCACGAAAGGATATCCGCCCAGCGCGACAGTTTGAGAACGCCGTCACGGTCGAAGTACGCGCCGAGGAATTTTTCCTGCTTATCGTTTGATTCTGTCATAGTGACCTCCTTTGAATGATGTCACCCTGAGCGATAGCGAAGGGTCTCTACGGTGGAGTAAGAGATTCTTCGCTTCGCTCACATCGTCCCGATGTCCTTCGGGAGAATGACACGTTGACGAGATTTGTATGTAATTGAATTATATTACGTTTGTTATAATTGCCAGACGCCGCAAGCGGGAAAAAAGTTTCCCAAGCCGAATCAGGCTGAACGTCGAGAAGAGGCGAGCATTTCATCCAAGAGAAGAGATCAAGAATGAGTCACGAACCCTTCGACCCTGCTCAGGGCACACCCACCGATTTTATCCGCGAAGCCGTCAAAGAAGATTTGAAAAACGGACGCTTCGACTACGTCCGCACGCGCCTGCCGCCTGAGCCGAACGGATATTTGCACATTGGGCATGTGAAGGCGTTTATGATTGATTATCTCGTCGCGAAAGAAAACGGCGGCGAGTTGGTTTTGCGTTTCGACGACACGAACCCGACCAAAGAAGAAACTGAATTTGTGGAAGCCATCGAAGACGATGCGCGTTGGCTGGGCATCGAATGGTCGAAGGTGACGTTCGCTTCGGATTATTTTGATTTGCTTTATGAGTGGGCGCAGAAACTTGTGCTGGCTGGCAAAGCCTACGTGGACGATCAGACTCCCGAAGAGGTGAGCAGAAATCGCGGCACGCTCACCGAGCCTGGAAAAAATTCTCCGTTCCGCGACCGCGATGTGGAAGAAAATTTAGATTTATTAGAGCGCATGAAGAACGGCGAGTTCCCGAACGGCTCGCGGATTTTGCGCGCCAAGATTGACATGGCGCACCCGAACATCAACATGCGCGACCCTGCCATGTATCGCATTTTGCATGAACATCATCATCGCACGGGCGACAAGTGGAAAATTTATCCGCTGTACGATTGGTCGCATGGACAGAACGACTCGATGGAGGGCATCACCCATTCGTTGTGTTCGTTGGAATACGAAGACCATCGTCTGTTGTACGAATGGTTCTTGGAACAACTCGATGTGTTCAAGCCGCGTCAGATCGAATTTGCCCGCATGAATATCAATTACACGGTGATGAGCAAGCGGAAGTTGCGCCGCTTGGTCGAAGAGAATCATGTCAGCGGCTGGGATGACCCGCGCATGCCCACGTTGCGCGCGATGCGTCGGCGCGGATACACCGCGAATGCCATTCTCGATTTCATCCGCCGAGTCGGCGTGGCAAAGAATTACAGCGTCAGCGATGTGTCATTACTTGAGGCATGTGTGCGCGAAGACCTCAACAAAACGTCGCTTCGCCGCATGGCTGTGATTCGTCCGCTCAAAGTTGTGATTGACAATTACCCCGATGATCTCATCGAAGAGATGGACGCGGTCAACAACCCCGAAGACGAATCCGCTGGCACGCGCAAAGTCCCGTTCTCGAAAGTGATTTACATCGAGCAGGATGACTTCCGCGAGACGCCGCCGCCGAAATATTATCGTCTGTTCCCTGGCAACGAAGTACGATTGCGCTACGCGTACTTTATCAAATGCACGCATGTCGTGAAGAACGACGCGGGCGAAGTGATCGAAGTCCACGCCACGTATGACCCGTCCACGCGCGGCGGCGACTCGCCCGATGGTCGCAAGGTGAAGTCCACCATCCACTGGGTATCAGCCGTCCATGCGAATGAAGCGGAAATCCGCATGTACGACCGACTCTTCTCGAAGGAAAATCCCGAAGAAGGTGAAGAGGGATTCCTCAACTGTTTGAATCCCAACTCGCTGGAGATTCTCACAGGCTATGTGGAGCCGCATCTTTCCGCGCCTGAGGCTGGTTCGCGCTATCAGTTCGAACGGCTTGGATATTTTTGTGTGGATAAAGATTCTACTTCGGAAAAACCCGTGTTCAACTTGACGGTGAATCTGAAAGATGCGTGGGCGAAGATCGAGAAGAAAAGGTTATAATCCTCGAAGAGGTGCGCCATGACTGTAAAAACCTATCAAGGTATCGTTGAAAAAGGAAAAATACTTTTGCGCGAAGGCGCGCAATTGCCCGAGCGCGCAACGGTTTACGTGATTGTCACCGACGAGGCGTTGCCCGTAACGATTGACAACGAGAAGCCCGTTCAAATCCTTTCGCCACATTTTGTTCGGCGCGAGGATGCGGTTCACTTCAAGTTGACGGTTACGGAGGAAAAACCGAATGCCTGAGTACGACGCCGAAAATTACAATCCTCCCGCGCCAGTTGCCAATGTGACTCTTCGTAATCCAACAACTGGCGAATTGTTATCGAATATTCCCATGCTGGTTGATACAGGCGCGGATGCAACCTTGCTGCCATCTGAGGCTGTCGAGAAACTTGGAATAGTTGCCGAGGAAGGCGCGGGATTTGAAGTGCAGGTTTTCGACGGCGATAGGAAATTCTTGAAAACTGTAAAACTTGAGTTGTATCTACTGGACAAGAAGTTCAGCGGGGAGTACTTACTCCTTGACCGCCCTGTTGGGATTTTAGGCAGAAACGTCTTGAATAATCTCCGCCTCCTGTTTGATGGCCCTCGAAACGAGTGGGGTGAACAGAAAAATAAGGGTTAGGATATTGTCACTACTTCTGTGTGGATAAAGACTCCACGCCCGAAAAGCCCGTGTTCAATTTGACGGTGAATTTGAAAGATGCATGGGCGAAGATCGAGAAGAAGGGAAGTAGTCCTTGACAACTCATCCCCCTCTCATGTAAACTCCGAGCGCAATCAAATCCAAAAGAAAGGAGCGCACTTCAGATGCAATACCGTACGATAACACCCAATCACAATTTTATACCTTCCCGAAGTGCGCCCATTGACCGCCCCTAGACGGTCTCTTCCTGTATCCTCCCAGCCACGGTGCACCTCGCATCGTGGCTTTTTTGTTGCTTCTTCCAAAGGAAGAGAGAACGATCTCTAATCTCCAGTCTCCAATCTCTAGTCTCTGTTTCCAATTCTCTACTCCTCTAATTCTCTAAATTACCAATTACCACTCACCAATTACGGATTTCCCATGAACCTCTCCTTCTCCGCCTACTACCACCTCCTCGCCTCCCACATCCGCCCCCAACGCGGACGGTTCTACCTGCTCGCCGCGTTACTCTTCGGCAGTATCGGCTTGCGGATTTTCGCGCCGCAGATCATGCGCCAGTTCATTGACTCTGCCCTCGCAGGCGCGGCGCTTCAAACCCTCACCTGGACCGCGCTTGCCTTCATCGGCATTGCCTTGATCCAACAAGTCGTCGCCATCGGGGTGACGTGGCTTAGCGAAAACGTCGCATGGACAGCCACCAACGCCCTGCGCGCCGAACTCGCCGAACATGCCTTGCATCTCGACATGAAATTTCACAACGACCACACGCCAGGCGAACTGATCGAACGCATTGACGGCGACGTGACCGAACTGGCGACGTTTTTTTCACAATTCGCGTTGAATCTCATCGCTAATGGTTTTCTGCTCATCGGCATCCTCATCGCGTTGTTCATGGAAGATTGGCGCGCGGGTTTGGCTTTCACAATTTATTCGTTCCTCACGATATTCATCCTCGGCAAAGTGAAAGACATCGCCGTGCCGCATCAAAAAGCGCGGCGCGAAGCAGAAGCGCAATACTACGGCTTCATCGAAGAGCAACTCGCAGGCACAGAAGACATCCGTTCCAGCGGCGCGGTCGGCTTTTCGATCCGCGAATTGTTCCGCCATCAAGGCGAGATCCTCAAGCACAACCGCAAATCACATTTCAAACGCTGGATCATCGAAAACGCGATGGGCTTCGCGCTCATCACAGGCTCGCTCCTCGCCATCGTCAGCGGCTACTGGCTGTTCACCGCGGGCGTCATCACCATCGGCACGGTCTATCTTTTCGTGCATTACGTCAACCTGCTCGAAGAACCGTTCTGGGCGATGACTCACGAGATCGAAAGTTTTCAAACCATCGGCGCGTGCGTCGAGAGATTGACCGAGTTCAAAGCGTTCAAACGCGAAGTGAAAAACGAATCGGGCTTGGATGTTGATTCACATCCACTTGATTTGAAATTTCACGACGTGACATTTTCTTATAACGGCGACGCCAACGTCCTCTCCCGCCTCTCTTTCGACCTTCGAGCTGGTTCTGTTTTGGGTCTGCTTGGTCGTACGGGCAGCGGAAAAACCACCATCGGACGCTTGATCTTCCGTTTGTATGACGTGAACGATGGTCACATCAAAATGAACGGCGCGCACATCAACGACCTGCATCTCGACGCGCTCCGCCGCAACGTCGCCATTGTCACGCAGGATGTGCAGTTGTTCAAAGCGCCCATCCGCGAAAACCTGACCTTCTTCGACCGAACGATTTCCGATGAAAGGATCATCGCCACACTCGAAGAACTCGAACTCGGCGATTGGTATCGAAACCTGCCCAACGGCTTGGACACTGAACTCGAAACGGGATCAAGGTCACTATCCGCGGGTGAAGCGCAATTGCTGGCATTCGCGCGCGTCTTCCTGAAAAATCCAGGCTTGGTGATTTTGGACGAAGCATCCTCCCGTCTCGACCCCGCCACCGAAGCCAAACTCGAAAACGCGATTGACAAACTGCTGAAGGATCGCACCGCCATCATTATCGCCCACAAACTCGACACCATCCAACGCGCCGACGACATCCTTATTTTAGAGCGCGGCAACGTGCTTGAATACGGCAACCGCAAACAACTCGCATCCGATTCAACTTCGCGGTTTTACCAGTTGCTACAAACAGGCATGGAAGAAGTGCTGGCGTAATTGTTACCTCGGTGGTCGAGTAGGGCGAAGCCCGTATCGAGACCACCACGCCGTAAAGTATTTTTGTTACAAGAGCTTGTATGCGTACCTGTGGTTTCGACTGCGTGCGCTCAACCACCGACTGATAACTGCTCACCGATAACTCGTATCGTGTATCTCGTAACTCGTAACCATGGTCCACAACACCAAGGATTGAACAATGACTGAGAACACCCTCACCCAACAAGAACTCAACACTCCCTCACTCCCCGCATGGAAAGTGATCTGGGAAATGATTCGCTTCCGCCCCTGGCTCGACCTGATTGACCTCTTCTCGGTCGGGCTCTTCCGCTTTTCGATGCAAGTCGCGCCCGCGCTCATCATCAAAGCCTTCTTCGACATGATCACAGGCACAGCCACGCTCACCTTCGGCATCTGGAGCATCGTCGCATTCCTCATCGCAACCTGGCTCGGTCGCGTCCTCGGCGGCTTCGGTTTTTACTACGCCGATGTCCCCATCTTTTCAGATATGAACACGCTGATACGAAAAAACTTGCTGACGCATATCCTCAAACGACCAGGCGCGTCGCAACTCCCTGACTCCCCAGGCGAAGCGGTCAGCCGCTTCAAAACGGATGTGGATCAAATTCCGTTGTTCGTGATTCTCGTCAACGATATTCTCGTCGGCGTGGGCATCATCGCCTACTCAATTTATCTGATGGCGCAGATCAGCGTGTCCATCACCATCATGGCGTTGATTCCGCTCATCATCGTTGGCATCGTCGCAAACATCGCCACAAAACGAATCGAACATTATCGCGCCGCATCGCGCCAAGCCGCGGGCAACGTCGCAGGCTTCATCGGCGAGTTTTTCGGCTCAGTGCAAGCCATCAAAGTTGCCACTGCCGAGAAAAATATCACGGCACATTTTCACAAGATCAACGACGCGCGTCGCGTAGTTGCCGTCCGTGAAAAATTATTCGACGATGTACTCGGCTCGATCTATCGCAACACGTCCACGCTTGGCACGGGCGTGATTCTTATCCTCGTCGGTCAGTCCATGCGCACGGGCAGTTTCACGCTCGGCGATTTTTCGCTCTTCGTTTATCTGCTCAACAGCATGGGCGATCTCACAACTTTCGCGGGCATGTTGTGGGCGCGTTACAAGCAACTCGAAGTCTCGGTCAAGCGCATGTATCGCCTGATGGAGAACGCTCCGCTCGACGCGCTCGTGCAACACAGCAAAGTGGATTTGACAGGCGCTCTGCCCGAAGTTTATTATGATGAAAAAACCGCCTCAGACCGACTAAGCGATCTGGTCGCTAACCATCTGACTTTTCACTACCCTGATTCGACGAACGGCATCGCGGACATTTCGCTAAAAATCAAGCGCGGCTCGTTGACAGTGATCACAGGTCGCATCGGCTCTGGCAAGACGACTCTACTCCGCACACTGCTCGGTCTATTGCCCGCCGATTCTGGCGAGGTCAAATGGAATGGCAACGTAATCAAAGACGCGGGCAACTTCTTTATCCCGCCTCGTTGTTCATACACGGCGCAAGTCCCGCGCTTGTTCAGCAACACCTTGCGAAACAACATCCTGCTCGGCATGAACAAAAGCGACGATGAAATTTACGAAGCAACAAAACTCGCCGTGATGGACCGCGACCTCGAACAACTCGACGACGATCTCGAAACGATGGTCGGCGCGCGCGGCGTCAAACTCTCTGGCGGACAAATGCAACGCACCGCCGCCGCGAGAATGTTCATCCGCGAACCCGAACTCGTCGTCTTCGACGACCTCTCCTCCGCCCTCGACGTGGAAACCGAAGGTCAACTCTGGGAACGGATATTCGAATCAGGCAAAGAACTAACTTGCCTTGTCGTATCCCATCGCCGTCCGCTCCTGCGCCGCGCCGACCACATCATCGTGCTAAAAGATGGTAAAGTCGAATCCGAAGGCACGCTGGATGAATTACTCACAACCAGCCAAGAAATGCGCGAGTTGTGGAAGTTGGAAGAAGCATAATGTCGTTGCGAGGGAGCGCTGGTCGAGTAGTCCCGCGTGATGTTCGCGGGACGTATCGAGACCAAGCGACCGAAGCAACCCCCGCAACAGGAGATTGCTTCGTGGCGCGAGGCGCCACTCGCAACGACAGGAAACACAACCAACCATGTCCGCGCCCAATCCCGAAGGGATGTAACGATTATAGAAATCCCGCACACGAATCCAAATCCCGAAGGGATGACATAAATTACACAAGCCATGCCACCCCTTCGGGGTTGAATAGATCAACACCAAAATTCTATAATCATTTGACCCCTCTGGGGTCATTAAGAGAAAGTTGAAATGAAAACATCAAAAGAATCGATTAAGGAAGCGCGTGAACGGTTCAACCAAGCCATCGCAAACAAAGACGCTGACACAATACGCGTGTTGCTCGCTCCAAGTTACCACATCGTCACGGGTCGCAGTGACCAGTTTCACGGTCAGGACGAAGAAACGAAGCGCTGGGCTGGCGTGTTCAAGTCAGACTCGACAGCAATTTACGTCCGCACGCCGCGCGAGATCACGGTCAACGAAGCGTGGGGCATTGCTGAAGAACTCGGTAATTGGCATGGCAGTTATACGATACAAAATAAATTAGTCAAAGCCTCAGGCGTGTACTCTGCCAAGTGGCAACGAACACAAACTGGAGATTGGGTCTTGCAAGCCGAAGTGTTCACAACCATCGAGTTCGATGAAGGTTGTGTGCCACCCGACGAGATTTAGTACGGCAAGGTTCACCTTGCCATGCAAGCGCAAAGTGAACTTTGCGGTACGAGCAGGGAAATCTTCACAACGATTGAGTTTGATGAGGCTTGCATGCCGCCTGACGAAATTTAGTACGGCAAGGTTCACCTTGTCATGTAAGCGCAAAGTGAACTTTGCGGTACGAGCAGGGAAATCTTCACAACGATTGAGTTTGATGAGGCTTGCGTGCCACCCGACGAGATTTAGTACGGCAAGGTTCACCTTGCCATGCAAGCGCAAAGTGAACTTTGCGGTACGAACAAGGAAAATATCATGGATATCATCACAGGAAAGATCCTGAAATATCACAACTGGCAGGATGGGAAAGTTATCGGGCTGGCGAAGGATGCTGGCAACAAATTGATCGAGCAGGGCATGGATCGCGACGCGGCTCTTGCCCAATTGGACGCGGTGCGGAATAACCCTGGTGAATTCTTAGCCCATGCAACATTCGCCGATCTCGCGCGCGAGTGCATCCGCTTGAATCAACAGGATGAGCCACAGCCGCACGACCTGCGCGAGTCGCCGCTCCCCTTCCCCATTTGGGGACGCGACCAGATTGACGATGAAGCCATCAGGCAGATGGAGAATTCGATGCGTCTGCCTGTCGCGGTCACTGGCGCGTTGATGCCCGACGCGCACGTCGGCTATGGGCTTCCCATCGGCGGCGTGCTCGCTACAGATAACGTCGTGATCCCCTACGCAGTCGGCGTGGACATTGCCTGCCGCATGAGACTTTCGATCTACGAAGTTTCGCCGATCCTCATCGGACAGAAGAAAGGCATGTTCGAAGAGTCGCTGTGGAATGAAACCGCCTTCGGCATGGGCGCAAAATGGACAGGCAGTAAAAGAGCCAGCCATGATGTGCTGGAAGACGAGGCTTGGTATGCCACCGCGCAACTCAAAAAATTGAAAGACACTGCCATGAACCAACTCGGCACAAGCGGGACAGGGAATCACTTCGTCGAGTGGGGATCGTTTCGCTTGGATGAGGACATGTTCGGGTTGAAGCCTGGCGAATATCTCGCGTTGCTCTCGCACAGCGGGTCACGCGGCGTCGGCGCGCGAATCGCTGACCGCTTCAGCAAGCTCGCCATGGAGAAACATCCCGATTTAGATAAAAGCGTCCGTCATCTCGCGTGGTTGAATTTGGATTCGGCAGACGGTTTGGAATATTGGCTCTCGATGGAATTGGCTGGAAAGTTTGCTTCGGCGAATCATTACATCATCCACAAACGAGTCGCCGCTTCGGTGGGATTGAAAGAAGTTGCCGTCGTGGAAAATCATCACAACTTTGCGTGGAAGGAAAAACTGCCCGATGGAAGAGAGGTGATCGTCCATCGCAAAGGCGCGACACCCGCAGGCGCGGGAGTCTTGGGCGTGATCCCAGGCTCAATGGGCGATGCAGGCTTCGTTGTCCGCGGAAGAGGCGTGGCAGAGGCGTTGGCGTCCGCTTCCCACGGCGCAGGCAGGTTGATGAGTCGAAGAGCCGCGCTGAATTCCATCAGCAAGCGCGAACGGGACGAGTATCTCAAAGAGCGAGGAGTCACACTGCTCGGCGGCGGACTCGATGAGTCGCCGCAGGCATACAAGCCCGTAGACAAAGTTCTCGCCGCGCAAAGCGATCTGGTGGATGTGGTCGGGAAATTTACGCCAAGAGTTGTAAGGATGGCGGATGAGGCAGGTGATATATAATTGCAAGAGACATGTCATTCTGAGCGTAGCGAAGAATCTGCTCGCGCGATAGGAGACCCTTCGCTAGCGCTCAGGGTGACATATTGAAGACGAGAGGTAATCATGCCAACCAAACGCGCAAGCCCTGCAAAAAGATTTCAAGACCTGCTTCTGAAATATTCACAAGCGGATGAATTCAGGCTCCGCAAAACGCTGGAGCAAAAATTGTGGGACGGCTACGGCGAGGAGTTCGCAGTGTTCGTGTTGGATATGTCGGGCTTTTCGCTTCTCACGCGCAAATATGGGATCGTGCATTACCTTTCGATGGTGCGGCGGATGCAGTTGACCACGCGCCCCATCGTCGAGTCGTTCGGCGGGACGATGATCAAATACGAAGCGGATAACTGCTTCGCGGTCTTCCCGAATCCGCTTTCGGCGGTTAACGCGGCGGTGGCGATGCAACACGCGTTCACCGCATCCAACCTGCTCACGTCGGACGATCTCGACATCCACATCGCTTGCGGCATTGACTATGGACGCATCCTCGTCGTCGGACATGAGGACTGCTTCGGCGACCCCGTCAACCGCGCCTCCAAAATGGGAGAAGACATCGCCGCCTCAGGCGAAGTGCTGGTAACCAAGGACGCGTTCGATATGATTCCATCCGAAGCCAACATCAAGGCGCGCGAGTTGAAGATCTCGATCTCGGGAATTGAAATCCCCGCGTTTGCAGTGGAGTACAGGAAGGAATAGAAAGTTTATCAAATTTCCAGGAGATCAAGATGCCGATAAAAACCGAAATGTGGCGAATTGATGACGGTCTAGAAAAAGTACCTTATTCAACCTTGGACGCAGAGAAAAAACTCGAATCCATTCTTGAAAGGGAAATTTCAATTATCGACTCCAACCTAATGATTATCGGGCAACAGGTAATAACTGCATTTGGAAAATCCATTGATTTACTCGCAATTGATTCTGAGGGGCAATTAGTAATCCTAGAATTAAAAAGGGATAAAACTCCCCGCGACGTAGTCTCTCAAGCTTTAGATTATGCTTCCTGGGTGCAAGGATTGACGTATGAAGATGTTGTGAAAATCTACGCCAAGTACGACACAACCAAAGACTTCGAATCTGCCTTTGAAGAATCATTTGGTGTACCACCGCCCGAATCGCTAAACGAAGATCATAGGCTAATCATTGTTGCAGCCGAACTGGATAACAGTAGTGAAAGAATTGTTAATTATTTATCATCCAACTACGGCGTTCCTATAAATGTTGTTTTCTTCCAGCACTTCAAGAACGGTCAAAACGAATTTTTATCCCGCTCGTGGCTTATTGATCCTATTCAAGTTGAAACGCAAGCCAGTAAAGTTGTAAAGTCGCGCGGAAAAGAACAATGGAACGGAACAGACTATTACGTTTCATTCGGAGATGATAAAAGGCGAAACTGGAATGATGCTAGAAAATATGGATTTATTTCCGCTGGCGGAGGCAAATGGTACAGCAATACACTTTCTTTGCTGCCCAAAGGTGCAAGAGTATTTGTTTGTGTACCCAAAGTTGGTTATGTAGGAGTTGGCATTGTAAAAGAGGAGTCTGTCCGTGTGAACGAGTTCGTTGTGGATTTCAACGGAGTTCTGACGCCGATTCTGCAACTTCCTCTTAATGCGCCTGACATGGGCAAAGATTCAGATAATCTCGACCTTAGTGAATATCTCGTAAAAGTAGATTGGATCAATACGAAACCCGCCGAAGAAGCTGTTTGGGAGAAAGGGATGTTTGCCAACCAGAATTCCGCGTGCAAATTACGTAACAAATTTACTGTAGAACGATTAACTGAGATATTCGGATTGAGCCAAAACAACGAGCAAATTAATGTTGAATTTCCATTGCCTATCAAGGCTATGCACAGAGGTGAAACATATCAAGCTGAGCTACTTAATTTAAAAGGAATAATTCGATATGAGGCCAAAGAGTATCAAGCGCCGACTACAGCCGCGAAGATCATTGTCACAGATTGGAAAGAAGTAAATGGTTGGGATTTTTGGCGATATTTAAATCCTTCAACTGGCGAATGGGAAAAAATTGGGCGACTCAGAAGATAACACCAAAACTTTCATAAGGAAACCATGGTTGCAAAAGCACTATCCGCCCGTCTAAACAACGGGCGGATTCGTTTATAAACCTATCTCCCCTTCTTCCCCATCATTAAGATCCCCTGTAACAGCGTGCGCCCCAAAAGCGAAGCGCGGGATTGATAAACCATGTATAATCCAAACCGAGGTGAGCCATGACTACATTTGAACAAACTCTTCTCCGCGAAGTTTCTACCTTGCCCGAGTCGCGTCGGGCGGATGTGCTGGCGTTTGTCCGTTTTCTGAAAATCAGCCTGAAAGACGATGACGAGTTGGAGCGCGAGTTCGACGAAGCCATCAAGGAGGCTCGCGCAACAGCATTGAAATACAATATCACAGAGGAAGATATTGACGCAGAGATCCGCGCCGTGCGGGATGGAAAATGAAGCGAGTGGTTTTGGACACCAATATTATGGTGTCTATGGCGCTGGGTGGAAAAGTTGGAAAAATTTACGATGCTTGGAGAGCGGAGAAGTTCTTACTGGTCGTCAGCGAGGAAATCGTATCTGAATATTTGGATGTTCTACAGAGATCGAAATTTCACTTGAGACCTCGAACTATTGCAACCATTATCGCACGCGTCCATCGCAAGGCGGAAATTGTTTCGCCGCAAGAACAGATCACCAACATACAGCCCGATCCAAAAGACGACCGATTCCTTGAGGCGGCTATCGCGGGAAACGCCGATTACATCGTTAGCGGGGATAAACATCTTCTCGACCTCAAGGTATTTCGTTCAATTCAGATCATCACAGGACGAGAGTTTTTAGATTTGCTTGCGGAAATGGAATAATCGCAGAACTGCTCGCACAAAATAAAAACTCCGCGCCAATTTCCTCAGCGCGGAGTTTCACTTTCCACTTTCTACTTACAACAATCTCCTCTACTTGCAGAGATCGCATCTAAACATTTACCTTACAGGGCTGATCTTCCTGAATCGCATTTTGCAAAACATATTCAATCATCTTTTGCGGGATGTTCACGCCCGTGGTGGTGATGCTGTTGCGAAACTCCATCGTGTGATTGACTTCGTTGATGGTGTATCCGCTTTCGGTTTCAAATAGATCGAGCGCGAGCAAACCGCCGCCGATGGCTTGCGCGGCGCAGTGACAAATCTCTGCAATCTCATCAGTTACTGGACAGTTGGTGGCGATGCCGCCGCGCGCGGTGTTGGTGATCCAATTTTCGGAGGAGCGGTAGATGGCGCAGATACATTCATCGCCGACCACGAATGCGCGGATGTCGCGCCCAGGTTTGTTGATGTATTCTTGAATGTAAAAAACTTGATGATTGACTCCGAGCGAAGATTTATGCTCGATCAACGATTCGGCTTGGGCTCTGTTTTCGACTTTGGCGAGCAAGCGCCCCCATGACCCGACGACTGGTTTCAATACGCAAGGATAGCCCAACGCTTCAATCGCCCGTAGAGCGGATTCTTCGTCGAAAGCCATCAGCACTCTGGGAGTGGGGATGCCGTTCTTGGCGAGCAGTTGACTCGTCACATATTTATCGCCGCAGATTTCAGCCACCGCCGATGAATTGACGACGGGGATGCCGTGCGCTTCAAAGATGCGCGAGATGTACAGCCCGCGTGAATAGGAAATGGAACGTTCAAACAGCACGTCAATTTCTTCTGGCAATTGGTGAATGTCGAAGAACGTATCGCCGTCGTTGATGCGGACAAGTTCCACGTCTTCATGTTTTTCAAATTCATCTATCAAATATTTTTCTTCGGCGCGCAAGCGGGTGTATAAAAATCCGACTCGAGTTTTCATATTTTCTCCTTGTAAATGTGGAATGCAAAATGCAGAATGCGAAATGAAATTCTTCATTCTTCATTCTGCATTCTAGCTTTGACTCTCTTTGTCACTTCATTCGTCGTCAATACGCCGCCTAAATCGGGCGTGGTTTCTTTGTTAGCGATGCAGGCTTGAATGGCGCTGTTCAATTTTTGGGCGTGTTCTTTTTCGTTGATGTGATCTAACATCATCGCTGTTGCTAAAAGCATGGCGATGGGATTGGCTTTGCCTGTGCCGACCAACGGCGGAGCGCTTCCGTGCACTGGCTCGAAGACTGCGGCATTTACGCCGATGTTTCCCGAAGCGGCGACGCCGAGTCCGCCGACGAACATGCAGGCTTCATCGCTGAGGATGTCGCCGAAGAGATTCGTCGTCACGATGACCTCGAACTGCTCAGGTGCGCGGATCAATTCCATGGCGCAGGTATCCACGAGCATTTCGAGCATGGCGATTTCGGGATATTCGTTGGCAACTTCCAGCGCGACCGTGCGAAAGAGTCCGCAGGTTTGACGAAGCACGTTGGCTTTGTGAATCACATGTACGGATTTACGCTTCGTTTGTCTTGCCAAATCAAACGCTTTGCGGATGATGCGCTCCGAGCCTTTGCGCGTGATGACTCGTTCGGTGATGGCTTTGTCTCCATTGTCTTCGACTCTTTCAATTCCCGAATACAAGCCTTCGGTATTTTCGCGGACGATGATGATGTCAATGTTGGGTTTCGATGATTCGTGCGGAATGGATTTGCAGGGACGCAGGTTTGCATATAAATCCAAAGACTGGCGCATCCGCACGACGGGGGAGAAATAATTCGGGATGTTGGGCGGAGTGGTCACAGCGCCGAAGAGAGTCGCGTCGGCGTGGCGAATGGCTTGGAGCGTTGAATCAGGCAGAGGGGAGCCTGAGCGTTGATATTCGCCAAATCCAATGCCGCTTTCCACAAAATCCCATTGAAGCGGAAGCGCCGATAAAACATCCTTTGCCGAAGCGATCACTTCGGGTCCAATTCCATCGCCAGAGAGCAGGCAGATTTTATAATTCATCCTTCATCCTTCTGCATTCATCAATAGATCTTGAATATCGTGCGTTTTCAAAAAGTTGACGATGCCGCCCGCTTCCGCGATTTTCAAAACGAAATCGGGCAGGGCTTGCGCTTGATATTGACGCCCGTTGGTGCGATTGAAAATTTCGCCAGTGGATAAATTGACGTCAATGTCATCGCCTTCGGTGATGTCCGCAACCGCTTCGGGACATTCCAAAATTGGCAAGCCGATGTTGATGGCGTTGCGAAAAAAGATTCTGGCAAACGATGGCGCGATGATACATTTTGCCTGCGAGCCTTTGATGGCGATCGGCGCGTGTTCGCGCGATGAGCCGCATCCAAAATTTTGACCGCCGACGATCACGTCGCCAGATTGTACGGTTTTTGCATATTCAGGTTTGACTTCGCAAAAAACATTTTTTGCAAGTTCGAGCGGGTCAATCGTGATATTGAAACGACCAGGGATGATTTCATCCGTGTTCATGTTTTCGCCAAATGTCCAAGCTTTTCCCATAATGAGTCTCCTTTATTGAATGTAGAAGTTAGAATGAAGAATGCAGAATGTTGCGAGTTGGCAATTCATCATTCTTCATTCTGCAATTTGCATTAATAGATTGCGCGGATCCGTAATTTTTCCCGTGAGCGCGGTGGCGGCGGCGGTTGCGGGACTCGCCAAATAAATCTCCGAGAGCGGGCTTCCCATGCGACCGATGAAGTTGCGATTCATCGTGGTGAGCGCGCGTTCGCCTGGCGCAAGGATTCCGCCGTGCCGACCAATACATGCGCCGCAACCCGAACCCGTGACAGTGCAACCCGCGTCCATCAAAATTTCGATCAAGCCGTTTTTCAACGCCTTCTTGTAAATGCGGTCGCTGGCGGGCGTGACGATGACCCGCACCAGCGGATTCACTTTTTTGCCTTTCAACATGTTCGCCACAATTTCCAAATCTTCATAACGCGCGTTCGTGCATGTGCCGATATAAACTTCATTCACATCCAAGCCTTCCACTTCAGCCAACGGCTTGACGTTATCCACATCGGGATGACAAGATACTTGCGGAGTTAGAGTCGCAACGTCAATTTCAAGGATGCGTTCATAGCGCGGGTTGATGGGATGCAACGCTTCAAACGGACCTTCGGCGGGAGTCTCGTTTTCGAGATAGTTGATCGTCACTTCATCCGCCGCGATCAAGCCGCATTTCGCGCCAATCTCCGTGGACATGTTTGGGAAAATGATCCGTTCGTGCATCGGCAGGTTGTCAATGTATTCGCCGCCGAACTCCACTGAGCGATACGTTCCGCCATCCATGCCGAGTAAGCCCGCGATGTGAATCATCACGTCTTTGGCATAGACTCCGTGTTGGGCTTGACCGCTCAACTCCACGCGAATCGTCTCAGGGACTTTGAACCAGCATTTGCCTGTCGCCCATGCCACGCCAATTTCCGTCGAGCCAAGCCCCGTGCCAAACGCGCCTAACGCGCCATAAGTGTTGGAATGCGAATCCGCGCCGATGACGATTGCGCCTGGCGTGATGAAACCTTCTTCGATCATCACCTGATGGCAAACGCCCTGATGCAGAAAATGCGGCAGTTCCTGCGCCTGCACAAACTCGATGATCTTTTTATGATTCTCCGCCGCTAAAACATTCGGGGCGGGGTAGGCATGGTCAAAGTGAATGACGATGCGATTTTTATCCAAGATCGGTTTGCCAATCGCTTGAAACGCCTTGATAGCAAGCGGCGTGGTGTTGTCGTGACTCATGATGTAGTCCACGTCCAGCAACAGGATTTCGCCCGCGTGAATTTGCCTGCCCGCTTTGCGCGAGAAAATTTCTTCAATCAATGTGCCCATAGTTCCTCCAAATGTAGAATTTAGAATGATGAATGCGGAATTAGTGATACGCGGGTTTTATTCCGCCTTCTGCATTTTGCATTCATCATTTGTTATTGCCGTTATATTTTTTCAAGACCATTTTCGTATCCGTCCGCTTGACGCCAGGCACGGTGCGGATTTCTTCGATGAGATTATTCAACGCTGAAACATTTTCCACGTTGATGAAGGCGCTGATGTCAAAGTCGCCTGTGATTTCGTACACGTTCGAGACGTTGGTGAATCCGCGCATACGACGCACGACCGAAGACGTGTACACATGCGATTCGACTTCGACCATCAACATCGCGCTGATGTCGCGGGGGATCACGTCAATCTCTCTACCCGTCACCTGCTCGGCGATCTCTAAAATATCCGCGTCGAAAAGCTGTTTGCGCTCATCGCCGACATTTTTGATGCGCGAAACGATCACTTCCAACTCCGCCGCGCTGACTTCGATGCCGTATTCTTCCAAACGCGAAGCGACTGCGCTTTTGCCTGTGTATTTATCAATCACGATCTTTCGCTCGCGCCCCAATATGGCGGGGTCAAATGGTTCGTAGGTGCGCGGATCTTTTAGCACGCCGTTGGTGTGGACTCCGCTCTTGTGGCTGAATGCGTTTTGTCCCGTGATGGGTTTGTTGGGGGAGAGGAAGAAGCCAGAAATTTTTTCCAGATATGCCGAAAGTTCCATGAGCGGCTGGATGTTGTATTTTTGGACCCCTTCCAGATTATGAAAAGATAAAATCGTTTCGGCTAGATCGGGGATGCCCGTGCGTTCGCCCAAGCCGTTGACTGTGGTGTGGATGCAGTTTGCGCCTGCGCGAATCCCTGCCATGGCGTTGGCTAAGGCAAGCCCATAATCGTCGTGGCAATGCAAATCCATTTGACATGGATGCAGAGCCTCGCGCAATGCCGCGACTCGCTCGTACATGGTGTGCGGTTGCATAATGCCCAATGTGTCCGCAAAGCTGATGCGGTCCGCGCCCGCTTCGATGGCGGCGTTACAAATTTGCACGAGAAAATCAAACTCGGTGCGCGTCGCGTCTTCGGGCGTGTAGCGGACTTTTAATCCCAAACTTTTTGCATAACAAATATGCTCGCGGATAATTTCAAGCGCTTGCGCGGGCGTTTTATGCAGTTTTTCATCCAAGTGAATTTTGGATGTGGCGTAAAAGATGGCGACGCGATCCGCGCCGCAGGCTTTGGCGCGGTCAATGCCTGAGCGTGCGGCAATGCTGTGGGCGACCACCTCAGCCCGAAGTCCGAGAGCGGCGATCTTTTCTATCGCCTTGGCGACATTTTTTGAGACGGACGGATCGCCCGCTTCGATCATCTCCACGCCGACATCATCCAATAATTTGGCGATGTTCGTTTTCTCTTCGATCGTGAAGTTGACATACGGCGTTTGCTCGCCTTCGCGTAAGGTTGTATCTAAAATTTCAAACATAAGCGTTCCTTTGGTCATGAAAATAAAAAGCGCCCTCCGTTGTCGGAGGGCGCTTTGACGGCATACAGATAGATGCAAAGAACTACAGCAAGTCCTTCTCCCGATTCTGTTCAACCGAAACAAGCCCGATCCCGACAACCGAAGTTGTGGAGATGGGCTTGCGCTTTGATTTGGCTTCCATCAGAATACTTGCTTTGTCTCTAAACATGTTGGGGCGAATTCTAACCGTGATGTGAAATATGTCAATGGTTTTGATGTGCAAATTTCAAATCTGGTTTCATTAATTTGTCAGACATATTTTGTCTTACGATAAAGCAAAAGCGCCAACAATAGATTTTTAAACTCAATTGCATTGTAAAAATCTTGACACATTTCGCGTTGATAGTAGAATACCGCCCGACATGTTGGTGAAATATTCCACCCGTCGTATCCGTCGTCTCAAACGAACTTTTTTCGAAAGGTTGGATTGTTTTGATTTTGCTCAAAGCGCAGACGCGATTCGGAATACGAAACGAAATGTTAATTAAAACAACTCTCCCTTTCGGAGGGTTGTTTTTTTGTATGGCGCTAACGAAAGGATGAAAGAATGACGGCTGTACTTGTACTTGAAGATGGAACGGTAATTGAAGGTCAAGCCTTCGGCGCGAAAACCGATGCGGTATTTGAATTGGTGTTCAATACCAGCATGACGGGTTATCAGGAAATTTTGACCGACCCTTCGTATCGCGGACAGGGAGTCTTGTTCACGGTTTCGCACATTGGCAATGTGGGCATTAATTTGGAAGATGACGAGTCGGCGAAGCCGCAAGTTTCGGCGGCGGTGATTCGGTCATTGAGTCCAGCCGTATCGAATTGGCGGTCGGCGCTTTCATTGTCCGATTGGCTGGCGCAACAGCATGTGCCTGGCATCAGCGGCGTGGACACGCGTTGGCTCACTCGCAAACTGCGCGATGGCGGCGTTCAAAAAGCGGCGTTATCTACGAGAGGAACGTCCGCTGAAGAATTGTTGAAGATGGCGCGGGCATGGGAAGGACTCGACGGCAGAGATGTGGTCAAGGAAGTGACATGCGGCGAGTCTTATCATTGGGTGGACGATGAGGGCAGCAAGTGGGTGCAGGCAGTGAACAGTGATCAGTCATCAGTGAGTAGAAAGTGGAAAGTGGTGGCTTATGATTTTGGGATCAAGGAAAATATTTTGCGTCACTTATCCAGTTGCGGCGCGAATGTGACCGTTGTCCCTGCCGACACTACTGCGGATGAAGCGCTGGCGTTGAAGCCCGATGGAATCTTCCTCTCCAACGGACCTGGCGACCCAGCAGGTTTGCCGTATGCGGTGAAAGCGGTCGGCAAATTGATCGAAAGCAATACGCCAATCTTTGGGATTTGTTTAGGGCATCAATTGATCGGCAGAGCATTGGGCGCGGATACGCATAAGTTGAAATTCGGTCATCACGGCGGGAATCATCCCGTGCAACATCTGCCCAGCGGAAAAGTCTTAATCACCGCGCAAAATCATAATTACTGCGTCACTGAAGGGGATTTGAATAAAGATGAAGTTGAAATCACTTATAAAAGTTTGAACGATGATTCATTGGAAGGGTTGAAGATGAAGAACAAGCCTATCTTCAGCGTGCAATTTCATCCCGAAGCCGCGGCGGGCCCGCATGACGCGCATGATATTTTCAATGAGTTTTTCAAAATGATGAAAGACAAAGATAATGATTAAATCTAGCTCAACAAATTTGAACCGTGAAGCCCGCCAAGAACGCAAAGTTTTAAAAAGATTCTTAGCGGCCTTCGCGTTCTTAGCGGCAAATAATTCATCCTTCATCATTCAGAGTTCATCCTTATGAAACGCGCAGACATCCACACCATCCTCGTCCCTGGTTCGGGAGCCATTGTCATCGGTCAAGCCGCGGAGTTTGATTACTCTGGCACGCAAGCGGTCAAAGCGTTGAAAGCGGAAGGTTATCGCGTGGTTTTGGTCAACTCGAATCCCGCCACGATCATGACCGACCCCGAAATTGCCGATGCAACGTATATCGAGCCATTAACTCCCGAAGCGTTGGAAGCCATCATCGCGCAGGAAAAACCCGATGCCATGCTCCCCACCGTCGGCGGGCAAACGGGATTGAATCTTGCGCTGGCATTAAGCGAAAACGGCGTGTTAGAAAAATATGGCGTGCAATTGATTGGCGCAAATCTCACAGCCATCAAAGCCGCCGAAGACCGCATGTTATTTCGTGAGACCATGCAAAAAAATAATATCCCCGTCCCGCGCGGCGGAGCGGCGTATTCGCTCGAAGAAGCGGAAGAACTCGTCAAAGAGACGGGCTATCCCGTTTTAGTCCGCGCTTCGTTCGCAATGGGCGGCACGGGCGCTTCGTGGGTGTATGAAGCGAATCAACTTGCCGAAGCGGTTCGCGTTGCAATTTCCGAATCGCCCATTCATCAAGCCTGGCTCGAAGAATCGGTTTTAGGTTGGAAGGAATACGAACTCGAAGTGATGCGCGATAAGAAAAATAATTTTGTCGTCGTCTGTTCGATTGAAAATCTTGACCCGATGGGCGTGCATACTGGCGATAGTATCACCGTCGCGCCCGCGCAAACTTTAACAGACCGCGAGTATCAAATCCTGCGTGACCTTGCACATCGCGTGTTATCTGCTGTTGGTGTTGAAACTGGCGGCTCGAATGTTCAATTCGGCGTGGACCCAAACACGGGGCGCGTCGTCGTCATCGAAATGAATCCGCGCGTCAGTCGTTCGTCGGCGCTGGCATCCAAAGCCACGGGTTTTCCAATTGCCAAACTCGCCGCGCTGGTCGCCGTTGGGTACACGCTCGATGAAATCACCAACGACATCACCAAACAAACTAAAGCCGCCTTCGAGCCTTCGCTCGATTATGTCGTTGTAAAAATTCCGCGCTGGGCGTTCGAGAAATTTCCAGGCGTGGATCCCACGCTCGGTCCGCAAATGAAATCAGTCGGCGAAGCGATGGCATTAGGCAGGACGTTTCCCGAAGCCTTGAATAAAGCGATTCAATCCTTGGAAATCGGCGTGGACGCGCTCGACGGTTCGGGACCTAACCGCGAGTTGGTCGCTGAACCTGAAACATTCGTCACGCTGACAATTCCCGCCGCCGATAGATTGTTCCGCGTCTATCGCGCCATCCGTCAGGGCATGGCTTTGGATGAAATTGCCAAAGTGACGGGATACGATCTTTGGTTCTTGGCGCAAATGAAAGAGATAGAGATTAGAGAATTAGAGATTAGAGATTGCAAGACCGAAGAAGAACTCAAACCGATTTTACGTTCTGCAAAGCAAATGGGATTTGCAGACGCGCACATTGCGCGGCTCTTAAATTCATCCTTCCTCCTTCATCATTCATCCTTTAGAGAACTACGCAAAAGTCTTAGAATATTACCTACATTTCAGAGAGTCGATACCTGCGCCGCAGAGTTTGAAGCACAGACGCCGTATCTTTATTCTGCTTATGAGATGGATGATGAATCGCGCCCGACAGATAAGCAAAAGATATTAATCCTCGGCGGCGGACCGAATCGAATTGGTCAGGGAATCGAGTTTGATTATTGTTGTTGTCAGGCGGCGTTTGCCTTGTCAAAGATGGGCTACGAAACCATCATGTATAACTGCAACCCTGAAACCGTCTCCACCGATTACGATACAGCCGATAGATTGTATTTTGAGCCGTTGACTCTTGAGCATGTATTGAACGTAATTGACAAAGAGCAACCCATTGGAGTCATCGTGCAATTCGGCGGGCAGACTCCCTTAAATCTCGCGGCAGGGCTGGAAGCGGCTGGAGTCAAAATTTTGGGCACATCGCCTCATGCCATTCAACTCTCCGAAGACCGCGAAGAGTTCGCGAAACTGCTCAAAGAGTTGGATATCCCCCAGCCTGAAAATGGAATCGCCCGCACGTTGGAAGAGGCGCGAGAAGTCGCTCAACGAATCGGCTATCCTGTTTTAGTCCGCCCGTCTTTTGTGTTGGGGGGCAGGGCAATGGCGTTAGTGGATTCAGAAGCCAACCTGGCAGGATTCATTCAACGGGCGATCGAGGCGGCTCCCAATCAACCGATCTTGATTGATAAATTTTTGGAAGACGCGTTTGAAATTGACGTGGACGCATTATCCGATGGCGAACGAGTCGTCGTGGGCGCGGTGATGCAACATATTGAAGAGGCAGGCGTGCATTCGGGCGATGCGGCGTGCGTTTTGCCGCCGTATAAAGTCAGCGCGTATCATCAGGGAATCATGCGCGAATATACCGAACAACTTGGAATCGCGCTTGGCGTGCGCGGGTTGATGAACGTGCAGTTCGCGTTGAAAGATGAAATCGTGTATGTATTGGAAGTGAATCCGCGCGCTTCCAGAACCGTGCCATACGCGAGCAAAGCGACAAATTTGAACATGGCGTATGTGGCGGCGCAAGTGATGGCTGGAAAAAAACTGCAAGAACTTGGCGTGACGGAAGAACCGCAAGTGGACGGCTTCTTCATCAAAGAAGCGGTCTTTCCGTTCAAAAAATTGCCTGGCTCCAGTTCACTGCTTGGACCTGAGATGCGCTCAACGGGCGAAGTGATGGGGCACGCCTCGCATTTTGGTCATGCTTTTGCAAAATCACAAACAGCGGCGGGACAAGGCTTGCCCGATGCAGGCGCGGTGTTGATCACGGTCAACGACTATGATAAAAGCGCGGGCTTGAAGTTTGCGCGCGATATGCACCGCATGGGATTCAATTTGTATGCCACGCCTGGCACGGCAGATATGTGCATGAGGGCAGGCTTACCCGTTGCAGTCGTCGAAAAAGCGCAAGACGGCTCGACGCAAATTGTGGATTTGATCCGCGCTGGAAAAATTCAATTGGTCTTGAACACGCCGCTGGGTCCGCACGCGCATACTGACGGCGCCGAGATCCGCAAGGCGGCAATCGCGATGAACGTGCCATTGTTGACGACATTATCCTCCGCCACCGCGGCAACCTCCGCCATTCAAGCCATGCGTAAGAAAGAATTGAAGTATCGCAGTTTGCAGAGTCATCATCAAGTAACGCGATAACGACTTCGTAAAACGAATTTCTTGAAAACTATTGACACATTTCACATTGCGAGTAGAATACTGCCCAATATGTTATCCAAAGTGTTCGCACCGCGTATCCGTCGTTCGAAGCGTACCTCAACTACAAGGTTGGGTTCTTTTTGTTTCGATGATGGAGCGGCAAGCGCAAGCGCGCGCTGACACACGCATAAGTCAACCAAAACAGCCCACCTTGAAACGGTGGGCTGTTTTTATTTTGCGTAACGCCGACTTAAATCGGCATACCATATTACAAGGAGCAAAAATGAAATCGAAATCAAAACCGCAAGTGAAGAAAGTTGTCCTCGCCTATTCAGGCGGCTTGGATACGTCCGTGATCGTGCCGTGGTTGAAAGAAAACTACGGCTGTGAAGTCGTCTGCTTTTGCGCGGACGTGGGGCAGGGCGATGAAGATATGCGCGGCTTGGAGCAGAAAGCGATCAACAGCGGCGCGAGTCAGTGCATTATTCACGATATGAAAGAAGAGTTTGCGGCGGAATATCTCTTTCCAATGCTCAAAGCGGGGGCGGTCTATGAACATAAGTATTTATTGGGCACATCGGTTGCCCGTCCTTTAATTGCAAAACATTTGGTGGATGTCGCGCATCAAGTGGGCGCGGATGCGATCGCGCACGGCGCGACGGGCAAGGGCAACGATCAAGTCCGCTTTGAGTTGACCGTCATGGCGCTGGACCCGCGCTTGAAGATCATCGCTCCGTGGCGTGAGTGGAATATCCGCTCGCGGGAGGATGCGATTGCCTACGCCGCGAAACATAACGTGCCAGTCACCGCCACCATTAAATCCATTTATTCGCGCGATTCAAATCTGTGGCATCTTTCGCATGAAGGCGGTTTGCTCGAAGACCCATGGAACGAACCCGAAGAAGCCATGTATCAGATGACCGCTTCGCCCGAGAGCGCGCCCGATGAAGCGGGATATGTAGAGATCGAATTTGAAAGCGGCAATCCGATTGCGGTGAACGGAGAAAAACTTTCGCCCGCGAAGATCGTGCAAACGCTGAACGCCATCGGCGGAGCGCATGGTATCGGAAGAGTTGACCTCGTTGAGAATCGACTCGTGGGGATGAAATCGCACGGCGTTTATGAAACCCCAGGCGGCACAATTCTTTTATATGCCCACCGCGAACTCGAATCGCTTGTGCTTGACCGCGAGACCATGCACTTCAAAGAGATGGTCGCTGTCAAATATGCCGAGGTCGCTTACAACGGCTTGTGGTTTACGCCACTGCGCGAAGCGATTGACGCATTCGTCAACGCAACGCAAGGACCCGTCACTGGGTTGGTCAAACTCAAGTTGTATAAAGGCAATATCATCACCGCTGGTAAAAAATCTCCGTTCAGTTTGTATCGCGAAGATTTCGCAACTTTCGGCGAAGAAGATGTCTACGATCAAAGCCACGCCGAAGGCTTCATCCGCTTGTATGGGCTCAGCCTCAAAGTCCGCGCGTTGAACGGTTTGCCTGTTTCAGGTTTGGATATGCCCAAGCCTGATTATTCGAAGTTCAAAAGAGATTGATGTCATTGCGAGAGCGGCGTTCTTCCGCTCGAAGCAATCTCCTAATTAAGCTTCGTCGCAAAGAACAAGAGCGCTCCTCGCAACGACATGAAAGGAGATCACATGACCCTCTGGGGCGGACGTTTTTCAACCAAACTTAATCAACAAGCCTGGGATTTGAATTCTTCCCTGCCTGTGGATCAACGCATGGCGCTTCAGGATATTGACGGGAGCCTCGCGTGGGCGGGCGCGATTCATCAAGCGGGCGTGCTTGCGGATAAAGAACACGCCTCAATCGCCCTTGGGCTGGATACCGTCCGAAAAGAATTCGCTTCGGGACAATTTATCTTCCAACCTTCCGATGAAGATATTCACACGGCGGTTGAACGCAGGTTAACCGAGTTGATCGGCGATGCGGCGGGCAAATTGCACACGGGCAGAAGCCGCAACGACCAAGTGGCGACGGACTTCCGCTTGTGGATGTTGGGCGCGATTCCTGAGTTGCAATCGGCGTTGAAGAATTTGCAAAACGCTTTAGTGGAGCGGGCGGAACTCGCAGACGCGACCATTATGCCTGGCTACACCCACTTGCAAAGAGCGCAACCGATTCTGTTGGCGCATTGGTGGCTGAGTCATGTCCAGCCATTGCAGAGAGATGTTGAACGCTTGAACGATTTGGTGAAGCGCGTCTCAGTTTTGCCGTTGGGGAGCGGCGCGTTGGCGGGCGTACCGTTTGAGATTGACCGAGTCGCGTTGGCGGAGTCGCTTGGCTTTGCGGACGTTTCGCAAAACAGTCTGGATGCCGTCTCAGACAGGGATTTTGCGGCGGAGTATCTTTTCTGCGCTTCGCTGATCGGCATTCACTTAAGCAAACTTGCCGAGCAAATTGTCCTATTCACCAGCGCGGAGTTTGGCTTCTTTGAATTGGCGGATGCATTTTCAACGGGATCGAGTTTGATGCCGCAGAAGAAAAATCCCGATGTGTTTGAGTTGACGCGAGGCAAAGCAGGCACGTTGTTGGGCTTGCTGACGGGTTTGTTAGCCGCGCTCAAAGGTTTGCCTTCTACGTATGATAAAGATTTGCAGGAAGATAAAGCGCCCGTCTTTCAGGCGACGGATACATTGTTAGCGATATTGCCTGTCATCGCCGAAGCGCTGAGAACGATCACCGTCAAAGCGGAACGGATGCGGAATGCGATTGATTCATCCATGCTGGCGACAGACTTGGCGGATTATCTGGTGAATAAAGGCGTTCCGTTTCGCAAGGCGCATGAAGTGGCGGGGAGAGTCGTCCGCGCGGGGGGCGAGAGAAATGTCAGTCTGGAGAAAATGCCGCTCGAAGCGTATCAGGCTGAAAGTCCAGCGTTTGAGGCGGATGTTTATCAAGTGTTTGACCCGATGAAATCGGTCGAAAAAAGAAATGCAATTGGCGGCACGAGTCTCCAATCTGTAAAAAATCAAATCAAAAAAATCAAAGGAGAGTAAGAAAATGAATACTGTAACCTGCCCTGAATGTGAAGCCCAAGTTGAGTTGGCGGCTGGGACCGAAGTCGGCGAGATTTTGGTCTGCTCGGATTGCGGCGTGGATTTGGAAGTGACTGCGCTGGAGCCTGCGGCTGTGCAACTCGCGCCTATGGAACAGGAAGATTGGGGAGAATAGGAAATGCGGAATGATGAATGCAGAAGGATGAATAAAAAATTCTGCATTCATCATTCTAACTTTTGCTTGTGGAGTTTTTATGCAACGACGATTGAAGATAGGCGTTTTGTATTCGCGCGTGCGCGTGGAAGAGAAGTGGATCTTTGGCGCATTGGAAAAACGCGGCATTGATTATGACCGTTTAGATGACCGCGCGATTCATTTTGACTTGAACGACCCGAAGCCGTGGCAAACGTATGACGCGGTGTTGGAACGAAGCATCAGTTATAACAGCGGGTTGTACGCTCTGCGTTTGTTGAATGCGTTTGGTGTGCCGACGGTGAACACGGCATCGGTGGCGGAAATTTGCGGCGATAAGTTGATGACCAGCGCCGCGCTCGCAAGAGACGGCGTGCCGCAACCGCATAATGCAACCGCGTTCACGCCCGAAGCCGCGTTGGAAGCGATTGAAGCGTTTGGCTATCCTGTGGTGTTGAAGCCTGTCGTCGGGTCGTGGGGGCGATTGCTGGCGAAGGTCAATGACCGTGATGCGGCGGAAGCGGTGCTGGAACATAAATCCACGCTTGGGTCGGTGCAACATTCCGTTTTTTATATTCAAGAATACATTGAAAAACCTGGGCGCGATATTCGGGCGATTGTGATCGGCGATAAAGTGCTGACGGCGATGTATCGCAAGTCGGAGCATTGGATCACGAACACGGCGCGCGGCGGAGAAGGGGAGTTGTGTCCCATCACGCCTGAGATCGAAGATTTGTGCCTGCGGGCGGCGAAGTCTGTGGGCGGCGGCGTGCTGGCTGTGGATTTGGTCGAACACTCCGAAAAGGGATTGGTGGTCAACGAGATCAATCACACGATGGAGTTCCACACGATGCAACCCGTCAGCGGGATTGATATTGCGGGCGAGATCGTGGAATATGTGGTTGGCATGGTAAAGGAAAAGATTTAAACACAAAGGACACGAAGAGAATGTTTATTAAGTTTAAAAGCCGTTCTTTTGTACACGGATTTCACGGAACACACGGAAAAATCTTTTTAAAGCTCTTTTCCGTGAAAATCAGTGAAATCCGTGGAGTCCGTGTTCAAAAAAAGAAGTTGAGAAACAGTCTCTAAAAGAGCCAGCGTGTTTATTTTTAGGAGCGATGATGAATGTTCAAGAAATGCAAGTGGCTGTAAGCCCGAAATTTATAACGAAAAAAGATTTTTTGCACATCGCCGATCTTTCTTCGGCAGAGACGCAGGAGTTGTTAGACCTGGCGCTTGATTTGAAGAAGGAATATTTCAACGGCGGGAATGATCCGCTGTTGAAGGGCAAGGCGTTGGCGATGGTGTTTCAGAAGCCAAGTTTACGCACGCGCGTTTCGTTTGAGATGGCGATGCAACATTTGGGCGGTCACGCGCTGTATCTTTCGCCCGCAGAGATCGGACTCGGCAAGCGTGAATCGATTGCGGATGTGGCGCGGGTCTTATCGGGTTATGTGCAAGGGATTATGGCGCGCGTTTTTGAACATGAACATATCATTGAGTTAGCCAAATGGTCGAGCGTGCCTGTGATCAATGGACTCACCGATTACAACCATCCATGCCAAGCGTTAGCCGATGCATTAACAATTCAGGAAAAGTTTGGTAAAGTCAGGGGTTTGAATGTCACGTTTATCGGCGATGGAAATAATGTGGCGGTTTCATTGATGCATGTCTGCGCGAAACTCGGCTGGAATTTTACGATTGCGAATCCTCTTGGATATGAAATGGATGCGAACGCAATTGAATCGGCGAAGCAAATTGCAAATGAAACAGGCGCGGAGATTTGTTTCCATAACAATCCGCATGACGCTGTGAAAGGCGCGAACGTGATCTATACCGATACATGGACCAGCATGGGGCAGGAAGAAGAAACTGCCAAACGCGAAGAAACGTTTGCAGAATATCAAGTCAATCAGCAGTTGGTGAGCGAGGCGGAGAACGATGCGATCGTAATGCACTGTTTGCCCGCGCATCGCAATCACGAATTGACCGATGAAGTCGCGGACGGTTTACAGTCCGCTATTTTTCCGCAGGCGCATAACAGGCTTCATGCTCAAAAGGCGATCTTGGCGCGGCTGTTTGGGGTTGCCTGACGATCAGAGCAAGTTATAAACGGACTCTAAAACGGATTCACGGATATAAACGGAGGAATTATTGATGGTTACAGTTTCGATTATCGGCGGTTCGGGATATGGCGGCGGCGAGTTGATTCGGTTATTGCTGGGTCATCCCAATGTTGAAATCAAGCAAGTCACATCGCGTTCGCGGGTGGGCGAGTATGTGTATCAGACGCATCCCAATTTGAGAAAGCGCACGCAATTGAAATTCAGCGATCCATCGCAATTGGAATCTGTTGACGTTTTATTTTTGGCGCAACCGCATGGTCAGGCGCAAAAAAATATCGAAGCGTATGCAAAACTTGGCGCGAAAATTATTGATCTCTCGGCAGACTTCCGTTTGCGCGACGCGAATTTTTACGAGCAATGGTATGGAGAAAAACATGCCGCGCCCGAATGGTTGAACAAATTTGTGTATGGTTTGCCCGAACTGCATCGCGCGGAAATGGCGAACGCAAATTACATCAGCGGCGTGGGGTGTAATGCCACTGCGAGCAATCTTGCGTTGCTTCCTTTAATCAAAGCGGATTTATTAGATTTATCCTCTCCAATTTTTATTGAAATTAAAGTCGGTTCGTCCGAGGGCGGCGCGGAAGGGAACTCTGGCTCGCTTCATGCGGAACGCGCAAATGTGATCCGCACGTTTTCGGCTTTTGGTCACCGCCACACGGCGGAGGTGATTCAGGAAATGGGCGTGGACGCTTCGCGCATTTCGTTGACGATGACCGCTGTGGATTTGGTGCGCGGCGTGTTGGCGACGGCTCATGCCAAGGTGAAGGCTGGTACGGCGACCAAAGATTTGTGGAAAGCCTATAGAGCGGCGGCGAACGAAAACCCGTTTATTCGCGTGGTCAAAGAACAGCGCGGCATTTATCGCGTCCCTGAGCCGAAGATTTTGGCTGGCTCAAACTATGCGGATTTAGGCTTTGAATTGGATGAAAGCAACGGTCACATCGTAGCCATGTCCGCGATTGATAATTTGATGAAAGGCGCGTCTGGTTCGGCGGTGCAGTGCATGAACTTGATGCTGGGCTGGGATGAGTCGCTGGGGTTGGAGTTTATGGGGCTTCACCCAATTTAGAATGCAGAATGATGAATGCAGAATAATGGCATTAAATTCTTCATTCTGCATTTTGACTTCTTCATTTTCTGGAGAACTTATGGATATTACAGTTGTAAAGTTAGGCGGCACGGAGGGCGTGGATTTTTCCGCGATCTGCGCCGATGCGAAAGAATTATTGAGTCAAGGCAAACGCCTCGTTTTTGTGCATGGCGGTTCGGCTGAGGCAAATGCGCTGGGCGAGGGGTTGGGCGCGCCGCCGAAGATGATCACTTCGCCTTCGGGTTATACGTCAAGATATACGGATCGGAAAACGCTTGAAATCTTTTTGATGGCGGTCAATGGAAAAGTCAATTCTTTGCTAACCGAACAGTTGCAGATGCTGGGAGTCGATGCCTTTGGGCTGTGCGGACTCGACGGCAAGTTGATGCAAGCCGTGCGAAAAGAATCCGTTCAGAGTATTGAAAATGGCAAACGGAAAATTATCCGTGATGATTACACGGGGAAGATAGAACAGGTAAATGGTAATTTGTTATCGGCGCTTTTAGATATGGGCTACCTGCCCGTGATTGCGCCAGTGGCGGTTAGCGAAAAAGGCGAGGCGTTGAACGTGGACGCGGATCGCGCGGCGGCAATGGTCGCATCCGCTTTGAAGGCGGAGAATCTCTTGTTGCTCACGGCGGTGCCTGGGCTGATGAAAAACTTTCCAGACGAGTCAACGCTCATTCGGCAACTGCCGCAGAGTCAACTATCAGCGGCGAGTGAGGCGGCGCAAGGTCGCATGAAGAAAAAAGTGTTAGGCGCGGAAGAAGCGCTGAAAGGCGGCGTGAGTCGCGTCATCATTGCGGACGGTCGCATTCAAAATCCAATCTCAAATGCTTTGGCAGGAAATGGAACAGTGATCCAATGAACACGAATGAAATTGTTGCAATCGAAAATGAACATGCTTCGGGAACGTATGCCAAACAGCAATTTGCAATTGTGCGCGGACAAGGCGCGTTGTTGTACGATGCCGACGGAAAAGAATATTTAGATTGTTCGTCTGGGCATGGCGTTGCGAATCTCGGTCATGCTCACCCGAAAGTTGCCGAGGCGATCTATAAGCAGGCGAATACGCTGATCACTTTGTTTGAGTCGTTTCCGAACGATCAACGCGCCCTGTTGATGAAAAAAATTACTTCATTAGTAGATGGCTTGGATCGAGTCTTTTTGTGTAACTCTGGGACGGAATCGGTGGAGGCGGCGTTCAAGTTTGCGCGTATCTCCACTGGCAGAAAAAATATTGTCGCGGCGATGCGCGCTTTTCATGGACGAACATATGGTTCGTTATCCGCAACGTACAATAAAAAATATCGCGAAGGCTTTGAGCCGCTCGTGCCTGGCTTTAGTCATGTAGCGTATAACAATATCGAAGCGTTGGATAAGGCGGTCAATGAAGAAACTGCGGCGGTGATTTTGGAAATGGTACAAGGCGAAGGCGGCGTGTATCCTGCAACGATTGAATATGTGCAAGCGGCGCGCAGAATTTGCGACGAACGCGGCGCGTTGTTGATCGTGGATGAAATCCAAACAGGCTTTGGGCGCACGGGAAAGTTTTTTGCGATTGAGCATTTTGGCATCACGCCAGATTTGTTGTGTTGCGCCAAGTCATTGGCGGGCGGCGTGCCGATGGGCGCGTTGTTGATTGGGAAGAACGTCAAGAACCTTGTGCCTGGCATTCACGGCTCCACGTTTGGCGGAAATCCGCTTTCGTGCGCGGCGGCGAATGCGGCGTTGGATGTTATCACGGAAGAAGATTTGCCCCGCCAGTCGGAAGAGAAGGGCAAGTATCTGATGGAGAAGTTGAAAGCGATTCAATCTCCAAACATCCGCGAGATTCGCGGGCTTGGATTAATGGTTGGGATTGAGATGAAGCAAAAGGTTGCGCCATATATCAAGGCGTTGCAGGAGGCGAATATCATCGCGTTGAATGCGGGCATGACCGTGATCCGCTTATTGCCGCCGTTGGTGATCACTTATGAGCAGTTGGATCATTTGGTGGATGCGTTGACGGAAGTGCTGGCGATGACGATGGACGATGGACAATAGACGATGGTCAACGGTCTGCGGTCAATGGTCATAGATTCGCAATGAGCGATACTTTAATCGGACTCGTTTCGCAATACAGCCCTTCGGGAAGCGAGCGGGGGGCTGTTGAATGGTTGGTCGAGCGGATGAAGTCGCTAGGCTATGGCGAATCGTTTATAGATGAAGCGGGCAACGCCGTGGGCGTGATGGGAAGCGGGGAGAAGCAAGTTGTTTTGCTTGGGCATATTGATACGGTGTTGGGTGAAATTAAGGTAGAGCAAGTCGCCGACTTGCTCTACGGGCGCGGCGCGGTGGATGCGAAAGGTCCGCTGGCGTGTTTTGTGGATGCGGTGGCGAAGGTCGGCGCGAAAGACGGATGGCAGTTTGTCGTCATTGGCGCGGTGGAAGAGGAAAGAGATTCGGAAGGGGCGCGTTTTGTTGTGACGCAATATAAGCCAGACTTTGCGATCATCGGCGAGCCGAATCATTGGGATCGAATCGCGCTTGGATATAAAGGCAGCGCGTGGGCGAATGTGATCGTCAAGCGCGAGCAGGCGCATACCGCCAGCGGCGAAGAGACCGCGGCAGAAGCGGCGGTGGATGTGTGGTTGAAAATCAAAGCCTATGTGAATGGATTCAATGAGGATAAAAAGCGCGTCTTTGATCAGTTGTTATTAACTTTACGCGGCATTGACTCAAGCCAAGATGGCTTTGAGCAAACGGCGACTCTGAAAGTTGGAGTCCGCTTGCCTGTGGATGTTTCGCCAGAAGATTGGTATAAAAAGTTAAACGAAATCATAGGTGACTGTCACTTGGAGCGGACGGGATTCGCCATCCCTGCCTGGGGATGTGAGAAAAACACTCCGCTAGTACGAAGCTTCTTAAGCGGAATCAGGTCACAGGGCGGAGAGCCGCGCTTCGTCTATAAAACAGGCACTGCGGATTTGAACATCGTCGCGCCTGTGTGGAAATGTCCAGCCGTGGTGTATGGTCCAGGCGACTCGAGTTTGGATCACACGCCGAATGAGCATATTGAATTGGAAGAGTATGCGCGGGCGGTGAGCGTATTAACGAACACGCTACACAAACTTACACACCAATAAAAACATCCGCTCGTCCAAGCGAACGAGCGGATGTTCATTTTGCAAACTATCTTTACTTCTTCGTAGCCATCGCAGAGATCGCCTGTAACAGCGCGTTCCCAACAACCTGACCCGATTGCTGGCGATGAGAACTTTGCCCGAGCGGACCAGCCGCCATCAACGCGCTGAGGCCCGCTTGCAGATTATCCTGTCCTTGATTCTTGGCATTCATGAACGCCATGCCCGCGTTGAGCAAGTCGCCCGCGTCAATGCCGCTGTCTTGCTGACTTTGCGGCTGTTGTGATTGAGTCACCGCGCCGAGAAGCGAACCGAGCAAATCCGCGCCGCCGCCCATTTGTTGTTGCGGAGCAGGTTGTCCTCCGCCGAGAAGCGACTGTACCAGCATCATCGCGTTATCCTGATTAATGGATTTCTGTCCCTGAAATTGTTGCGCGGCTTGCGCGAGTCCCTGCGCGTACACTTGGGACGATCCGCTTCTGGCGTGTTGTTGAAGATATTGGCTGGCATTGCTCAACTGCTGTGAAGGCGACGCGCCTTTCTGTTCGCCCATCACCTGTGTGAGCATGTTGAACATCTGCACCATGTTATCGCCGTGATTGCCGTTGTGCGCGTCCGCTTGATTCAACGCGCCTTGATTCGCGGCAAGCGCTTTCGCCGCCACCCCGAACAATGCGGATAAGTCCGCGCCGCCTTTCGCGGACGATTTCGCCGCGTTACTTGGAACTCGCGCCTTCCGTGTTGCTCCTGATTTTTGCGTCATGATAAAAATTCCTTTCTGTGAATTGATATTCAAAAGTATAACAGCATTCATGTCACTCTGAGGGAGCGTTTGTTGCGACCGAAGAGTCTCTTATTTGACAGCAGAGACCCTTCGCTAACGCTCAGGGCGACATGTTCATGTTTTCCAAACTCGTTATCGCATTCCGCAAGCGCGACAATACTTTTTCGCGCCCGATGATCTCCATGCTTTCAAACAACGGCGGGCTGACCTTTTGTCCCGTCACTGCCACGCGCAAGATACCGAAGACTTGATTCGCATTGAGTCCCGCCGACTCAACATACGCGCGCATCGGCGGCTCGGTGACTTGATGTGAAATATCAGACAACGCAGATAAAATTTCTAAACACTTCTTGGCGATCTCAGCGGATTGCTTCGCATCGAGTCCCTTGGCGATCAATTCATCTGGATTCGGCGACACGTCCTCCTTGAAGAAGAAACTCGCAAACGCGAGACAATCATCCAATGTGACGAGTCGCTCGCGGATGAGCGGCGTGATCTTCATCAACGCTTCATCTTCGACGGGTAAGCCTGCCGCAACAAAATACGGCTTGATCCTCGCTGACAGATCCTCGGTCGTCAACAAGCGGATGTGAGTCCCATTGAAATGGTCCAACTTCTGAAAGTTGATCGCCGCGGGCGAGGGAGTCAATGTATCAATGCTGAAGCGTTGGATCATCTCATCGAGGGACATCACATCGTCTTCTGCGACACCCCATCCCATCAACGCGATCCAATTCAGCACGCCTTCGGGTGTGTAGCCCAATCCCTTGAAATCATCCACAAAAATGGAATGACCATCCTTCATCGCTTCGGCAGATTCGCGCTTGCTCATCTTGCCCTTGCCGCTTGGCTTGAGGAAAATGGAAAGATGAATCCACACCGGCTCATCCCACCCAAATGCGCGGACGATGTTCACATGAAGCGGAAATGACGGCAACCACTCTGAACCGCGTAAAACGTGCGTGATTTCCATTTCGTGGTCGTCTACCATTGCGGCGAGATGATACGTTGGCAACCCATCGGATTTCAGGATGACCGTATCATCAAGATACTTGTTTTCGGTCACGATATCGCCGCGTAAATGATCGTGCGCGGTCGTCGCGCCTTCATGGGACATTTTGAATCGAATCACATATTTTTCGCCGCTGGCAACGCGCTTCGCGGCATCGCTTGGGTCAAGCGCGCGGCACAGACCATCATACCGAACGCGATCTACCTTCCGCGACTCCTGCTCTTTGCGCGATTGATCGAGTCGCTCAGGCGAACAGAAGCAGGGATACGCAGATCCCTTTTGCACGAGTTCGTTCGCGCGTTGCTGATAGAGGTCGCGCCGCTCGGTTTGGCGATACGGTCCGAAGGTCCCGCCATGAAGCGGGCTTTCATCGGGAGTGATGCCAAGCCAGTCAAGACTGCGCATGATCTCTTCTTCCGAACCTTCAACGAATCGCTTTTGGTCGGTATCTTCGAGGCGCAAAATGAATTGTCCGCCCGTTTTGCGCGCGAGCAGATAATCGAAGAGCGCGGTGCGCGCGCTTCCGAGATGAAATCTTCCTGTTGGCGATGGCGCCATGCGTGTGCGTGCTGGTTTCAATGAAAATCCTCCACAACGTCTTCACCACAGAGATCGCAGAGAACTCTGAGAAAAATCTGTGCTCTCTGTGGCTCAAATAACTAAAACTCCAATTGCCTGAACCTCATGGCAACGCTTTCTACAAGCCCGATGCCGAGCATCAATGAAGTAAGACCACTGCCTCCGTAACTGATGAACGGAAGCGGCAAGCCCGACACTGGCACGATGTTCAAGTTTACCCCAATGTTGACCATGCCTTGAAAAAAGATCAAGATCGCCACACCGTAGGCAATGTTCATGCCTGCCACATCGCGCGCCTTTTGCGCGGCGCGCACACACCGCCAAATGACCAGCAGGATAATGACGATCACCAGCATCGCCCCCACAAACCCAAATTCCTCCGAGATCGCGGAGAAAATAAAATCGGTGTGACGCACTTTTAGGAAGCGCAACTGGGTCTGCGTGCCATGACCATAGCCCTGACCGGTCACGCCGCCCGAGCCGATGGCGATAAGCGCTTGTTGCACGTTATAGGTCGCGCCGAAGGTAGCGTCCTCTTCCGGGAGGATGAAATTCGCAATGCGATCCTGCTGATATTCCTGCAAGAATGGAATACGGATTCCCGCGGCGGTCAAGCCTACAACAGCGATGAAGGAGATTGTCCCAACCGCTCCGATCATAATGACGTGCTTCACTTCCATGCCGTTGAACCATAACAATGCGCCCAGAATGACGCTCAGCACCACAACGTTGCTGAGATTCGGCTGAAGCAGGATCAATCCAATGATGCCAGACGCCCAAACAACCGCGCCGATCAACCAACGCAAATCGCGCGGCTGGTTTTGAGTCGCCTGAAAGTAACGCGCCAACACAAGGATCGCTACGATCTTGGCGAACTCCGTCGGTTGAAGGAATAACACGCCTACCTGAAACCAACGCTGCGCGCCGAATGCGGTTTGACCAAAGCCGGTGAGCGTGACCAGGAATAACAGAATAACGATGTACATCGGGCGGTAGAGCGCCATCCAGTAACGGTAATCGATCGCCGCAACGATGAAGATCAGGACCAAGCCCGCAAGCGCAAAATAAATTTGGCGGTTGATGAGCGGAAGCAATACCTCATTCCCCGCCACCGCGGAACGGATCATCGTAGTGCCGAACGCGGTAGCAAGCACAACCGCGCCCAACAGCCAGAAGTCAAAGTATCGCCATGAAATGTTGCGTAACATGAGGGGGCTTGTAAGTTCCTTTCGCAGTTGAACTGCGAAAGGAACTCAGTTGTGTCAGCAGTTCAACTGCCGGTGCAACTTTTTATTTCGACCTTCGCGTCTTACGCCGCGCCGATTTGAGCGGAATGTCTGCCACAAGTCTCTGCGAGCGTCCATCGTGCTCCACACCGATCTGCATGGCTTTCGCGTCAATTTCGACATGACGACTGATCGCGGCGATCAGATCATCACGGAGCGAATCCAACTCGGCAGGCGTCAGATCCGTGCGGTCGTGAATCAACACAAGTTGCAGGCGTTCTTTCGCGCTATCGGCGCTGGCTTTTTTTCCGAATAGTCTGTCAAAGAATCCCATATCACTTCCTCCCCGCCAGCCGCTGGATGCGCTCCCAGAGACTGCCTTGAGATTCCAAGTCGAGGAATGGAACGGTTTCACCCTTTAATCGTTTCGCAATATTGCGAAATGCCTGCCCCGCCCGACTTTTCGCATCGTACGCAACCGGCGCGCCGCGATTCGAAGCGATGACTACATTTTCATCCTCCGGCACAATTCCGATCAACTCAACCGCAAGCAAATCGAGCACATCTTCGGGCGAGAGCATATCTTTGCTTTTCACCAGCGCGGGATTCAAACGATTCAGGATGAGGGACGCCGGCCCTTTTTCCTCCGACTCAAGAATGCCGATGACCCGGTCCGCATCGCGCACCGCGCTGACCTCCGGGTTGGTTACCACTAGGACGCGGTCGGCGGCGGCGATGGCGTTTCGAAATCCGCGTTCGATACCGGCGGGGGAATCGATCAGCACAAAATCAAAATCGGACCGCAAATCCTTTACCACCCTCATCATGTCGCTGGCTGAAATAGCGTTCTTATCGCGCGTCTGCGCCGCCGGGATGAGATACAAGTCCGGCAATTTTTTATCGCGGATCATCGCTTGTTTCAAGCGGCAACGACCTTCGACTACATCCACTAAATCGTAAACAATGCGGTTTTCCAAGCCGAGGATCACATCCAGGTTGCGCAAGCCGATATCGCCGTCGATGCAAACCACTTTCGATTTCTCGGCGGCAAGCGCGACGGCAAGGTTGGCGGTGGCGGTAGTTTTCCCGACCCCGCCTTTTCCAGATGTGAGCGTAATGACTTTTGCAGGCATGTAGTTTTCCTATGGCTTACTTTGCAGACCAAAGTTCAGCGTAAATTTTTCCATCTTGATGGATGCGCGCCATTTCAGGCTGTGGATTTTCCTTCGATTCCAACACAGTCATGGCTTCGCCGGCAATGCGCAATTGAGTTGCCGAAAGGTCAAGGGCGCAGATCGCCGAGGCGGCATTCCCCTTCACCCCCGCATGAACCATACCTCGCAGGCGGCCCCAGATGATGACGCTTCCTTCGGCGAGGATCTCCGCCCCGGGATTTACATCGCCCAACACAACTACGTGACCGGGAAATTCGATGCGCGTGCCGGAGCGCAGTGTGCGGTTTAAAAATAAAGCCGATTCTTCGCCAAGGTCAGCCACGGAAAATTGACGCGCCTCATCCGGTCTTGGCTTGGAGATGCGCGTGGCAAGCCCAAGGAGTTGCGCTGTCTTTTCTGTGGTCGGCGATTCGCTGATCACCGCCCAGAGAAAGATGCCCCGCTCAGAAAGTTGGTCGCGCAATTCCGCAAGATCGTCCACGCGCAAGGCTTGCGTTGCAACATCCAACGCAAGGCGCGCGCCATCAAAGAACGCGGGTTGGGAATCCACCTGTGTAAGTAACGCGGAGCGCTGTTGCTCCCATGGCGCGTCATCGATCGAGACGAGCAATCCGTCGCGTATGCCTTTGATTTGAAGAAGCGATTTGGTGTCTTCCATGCGCGGTAACGATTGCGAAATTATAGCATGAGTGCCCGTTGAAATTTTAATCGCCCTGCGCAAGATCGATGGCTTTGAGTTCAAAATACGCCTGCATCACGCGCGCCACGATCGGGGCGGCAACCGAACCGCCTTCGCCGCCGTTATAGGCAAATGCCAGGACAATGATCTCGGGGTCGTCGAATGGCGCGTAGGAAAGCGTCCATGCGTGCGTGGGCCACCTCCCAAAGCGGCATTTGTCTGCCACGCGCGCGATATCGTCGCAGTATTCTGCCGTGCCGGTTTTACCCGCCACTGCAATCGGGATCGGATAGAACTCTGTAAACACCTGGTGCAATGTGCCAAGAGGGTCTTCGGTCACCGACATGCGTGTGCCGGTACGAACCGCCTCGATGGTGGAGGGCAGAATCGTTTTTGTATTTCCGGTAAGATCGCAGTACCCCGCCTCGCAACTCCATTCATTGATGATCGGCTCCACGGTTGCGTCCCACTTCATATTCGGTGTGAATGGCGAGATTTGGTAACTCCCGGCGGGCGGCAGGGGGAAAATTTTTGTTTCATCCGCCACATCCACCCACACAACGCGCTCACGGCCTTCCGAATCTGTGGTCGTCCGTTGTTCGTAAATGTAGAAAGTTTCCGGGTCGAACCATAACGGCACAACATGACCTTCCCCATCCTGCACCTCGCGGATTACCGTAGGTTGCATCAGTTTGCCGCGGTTGGCGATCATTGCCCCAGACATCAAAACCTGTAACGGCGTGCCCAGCACATATCCCTGCCCCACACTGGCGATGTACGTGTCGCCTGTGGACCAGTTTTCCCCGGTGTTGATGCGTTTCCACTGCGGGGATGGGACGAGTCCGTCTTCCTCACCGGGAAGTTGGATACCGGAGCGGGCGCCGTATCCCAACGCCCGGGCGTATTCGCCCAGGCGGAAGATTCCGAGTCCCTCTTCGATTTCACCTTCAAACCCTCCGCCGAGTTTATAAAAGCATACATTACTCGAATAGGCGATGCACCGGAAAAAATCGAGGGAACCGAACCCGGCTTCGTTGATCACCCCGTTGCGTTCATAGATCCAATCGACAAACGGACGGGAATTGCGCTCGGTGCACGGGTCGGTAGGACGAAACCGCTCGCACAACAACAACCGTCCGGGTGTTTCAACGATCTGACCCACCCTAATGACGCCTTCATTCATGGCTCCTGTGGCTGTGGAAAGTTTGAACGTGGAGCCCGGCGCCAGTTCGGCAGAGATGGCATTATTCACAAGGGGGTGGCGCGGATCTTGCGCCAACTGCTCGTAGTAATAGCCCGGTATAAAGCGGGCAAAGCGGTTGTTCTCGTAGGTGGGGTACGAAACCATGGCAAGGATTTCGCCGGTCTTCGGGTTCATGGCAATCACCACCCCGCTGGAAATGACCCGGCTTGCTTCCAAACGCGTGTTCCAAAAATTGATCTCATCGATCAGCGATGCTTCGGCGACCTTTTGCAGACGCGTGTCGATGGTCAGGGTTACGTTGTATCCGGGCGTGGGAGGGACGGGAGGCTTGAGGTTTCGCAATTCTTCGCCAGCCACATCTTCTTGAATCACGCGCAACCCGTTTTTCCCAAGCAGGATGTCGTCCATGGATGTTTCGACGCCGGCGTAACCGATCTTATCGCGATTGGCTACAAATCCGCGCGCCTCATACGCTGTTTGAAATGCGGCAGAGATCGGACCGAGGAAACCGACGACATTGGCGGTCAATGAACCCGTCGGGTAATCTCGCACCGGTTCGATCTCCAACGAAACGCCGGGCCAATCGACCGAACGTTCGCGTACGATACGCGCAAGTTCCTCCCCGATGTTGCAACTGATCTTGACCGGCACAAACGGCGCGATGGAATCGCCCAGCGCAACCATGTCTGCGATGCTTGGTCCCGGCACGCACGCGGAGAACAACTTGGCGTTTTCCAACGATTCATCGGTAACAGGACCGCCCGCCGGCACACCGGTCAGCTCGGAAACCTCGCGATAAATTCTCTGAATATCCCCTTCATCGTCTGGCAAACCCGCCGGGGTGATAATCACATTATACGAAGCGATGTTGCGCGCCAAAATATAACCGTTCCGGTCATAGATGATCCCGCGTTGGGCTGGCACGCTCACCTCAGCCACATAATTTTCAACCGCTTGATCGAGCCATTCCTGTCCGCTAAAAATTTGCAGAGACACAAGCCGCGCGATGATCGTTAGAACGACGAAAGCGATCACGCCATAGACCAGCAACAACCGCCAGGGTTGCACTTGGTATTTATTATCAGATTGATTACTCATTCAAACTCCGCCGCGGGATACATCCAATGGGCAAGATCGCGCATGATCGCGTATACGGGAATGGCAAGGAGCATATTCAATAGAATACTCGGCAGCGTCAACAACCCCAACGTATTGACAATGGGCAATGCTGCGCCATTCAGACGCAAAGCGACGAACGAGAAAATGTGCAAAAACAATGTGCCAATAAAGGTTATTCCAAACATCGCCAGCAACGGCGCCTGCCACACGCGACGCTGGAGAAGCCGCGCCATAATTACAACAAGCAGATATGCGGCCAGCGGGACAAACATTGGAATCCCTGAGACAAACCCAATCATCAACCCTGCCGAGACTGCCCAATGCCAGGCGGTCTCTACGCCTTCTTGCAACGCCCACGCCGCAAGGATCACCAGCGGCAGGTCGGCATTGCCCGACAATAACGGAATACGGCTCACAATGGAAGACTGCAAGACAACCGCCAAAAGGATAACAGGAATCGCAAGAAGGTCGCGCATGGTTATGGAGTGGGGAAAAGGGGACCGATATCCACCGGGGTAAAGTTCACGATCACTAAAATAATTTGAAGGCGGTTAAAATCCACGACCGGCTGGACCGTGGCTTGTTGAAATAAATCAAAATCGCGGGCGCGAATGTTGACGACCTGCCCGACGATCAAGTCCGGAGGGTATCCGCCTCCCAGCCCAGAGGTCAGGACGAGATCGCCCGCTTCTACATTTGTTTCCTGCGGAATCAATTCCAATTCGAGGTCGCCGGTAACCGAACCGACAAGAGAAGCGTCGGTCTGCGCGTTTTCCAATCGCACATTCACATTCGACGCCGGGTCGGTGATCAACTGCACGCGCGCCGCATCGGCGATCACCGCATCCACGCGACCAACCAGCCCCTGGTCGGTGACCACCGGCATGCCGCGCAGGATGCCATCGTTCGAGCCGCGGTTAATGATCACATAATGCAAAAACGGACTCGGGTCGCGCCCAATCACCTCGGCGGCTTTGTAGGTGTTGTCCGGGTTAGCGCGCGAGAAATCGACCAGCGCCGCAAGAATCTCAGTCTCGCCAACCCGTTGTTGAAGTTGGATCACCTGCGCTTGTAGTTCAGAAACTTCCGCTTCGAGTTCCGCGTTACGCTGGCGCAGAGAGGCAACATCGCGCGGCGCGGTCAAAAACTCCTGCACGGCGATAAAACGAGAGGAGAGCCACGTCTGCAAATTAACCAGCGACCCTGTGAACACATTCGACGCGGAACTGAAATACCCCCCAAGCGCAAGCGCAATCACTCCGCCCACGACCAGAAAAATGATCGTCGTTTGAAGCGCGCGCGAAAAATTGTTTCTCATTTTATATATTCATAGGAGTTACGCAGTTGAACCTGTTGCGCCGTAGTTGCACCGCGGCGGCGGCACGATTTGCTTGGCAAATCGAACTGCCCGCCAACTGCATAAGTCCTAATTCAACAAACTCGAAATGCCCATCTTCTACGATAAAAATTTTCACGCGTTACGCGCTATGCCGGGTGCTGCCGCGTTCAAGCCCCACAAGATAGCGGCTCAACTTATCGAAATCATCGAACACCATGCCAGCGCCGCGCGCCACACATGTGAGCGGGTCTTCGGCAACCCAAACGCGCAACTTCACTTCGTCTGTCAGACGGTCTGCCAGCCCTTGCAAGAGACCGCCGCCTCCAGCGAGGCAGATGCCGGCGTCCATCAGGTCGGCAACGATCTCGGGGGGAATTTCATCCAATGCGTCACGGATCGTATCGATTATGACCTGCACCGAACCTGCCAGCGCCTCGCGCATTTCTACCGATGACACTTCGATGCTTTCCGGCAAGCCGGTCACCAGATTCCGTCCGCGCACTTCCATTGTTTTCTCCGGTTGAAGCGGATACGCCGAACCGATCCTCCATTTGATCTGCTCCGCAACACCTTCGCCAACCAGCAGGTTGTATTTGTTCCGCAAATATTGCACAATATCCTGGTCCATCTCATCGCCAGCCACGCGCAACGAACGAGAGGCAACCACGCCGCTCATAGACATCACCGCTACTTCCGTCGTTCCGCCGCCGATATCCACCACCATACTGCCGCGAATTTCACCCATCGGCAAGCCAGCCCCCAGCGCCGCGGCGATCGGCTCTTCGATCATATATGCCGCGCGCGCGCCAGACGCCATCACCGCGTCGTACACGGCGCGTTTTTCCACTTCCGTCACGCCGGTGGGGATTCCCACCACCACACGCGGGCGCGGAAGCGGCACAATATTTTGCTCGTGAACCCTGCCAATAAAATACTCCAACATCACTTGTGTAATATCGAAGTCGGCGATCACGCCATCGCGCAGCGGACGCACAACCGCCACATTGCTCGGCGTGCGACCCATCATCTCCTTCGCCTCCAAACCGATGGCAAGCGGCTGGCGCAGGCGTTTATCAATCGTCACCCATGAAGGCTCATTGATCACAATGCCCTTGCCGCGCACGTTCACCAACGTGTTCGCAGTCCCCAAATCGATCGCAATATCCAGTGAAAATAAGCCCAACAGCCAATTAATCGGGTTGAACGCCAAGGCAGGCTCCTCGATAGCAATTCTTCATACTCGTCGAAGTATTATACCTAACAATCATCAACCTCGTGAAATCACGTATAATACGACCCGTATGAAACACCCAGACCCTCTCGTCATTGGCATCGCAGGCGGCTCAGGCTCTGGAAAAACCACCGTCGCGCAAGCCATCCTCAGCAGGGTCGGGCATGACCGCATCGCCTTCCTGCAACACGATTCCTACTACAAAGACCTCAGCGGATTGCCCCCCGTTCAGCGGGCGGAGATCAACTTCGACCACCCCGACTCGCTCGAAACGGAATTATTGACCGAACATATCGCCTCCCTCCGCGACGGGAAACCTGTGGATGTCCCCGTATATGACTTCGCCACCGATCGTCGCACCGACCGGACCTTCATCGTCCAGCCGCGCAGTGTGATTCTCGTGGAGGGTATTCTCATTTTCACCGAAGCGAAATTGCGTAAAATGTTCGATGTGAAAATTTTTGTAGATACCGACGCCGACCTGCGCTTCATCCGCCGCCTTGAACGAGATATCCACGAACGCGGGCGCAGTACCGAATCGGTGATCGCCCAATATCAGGCGACCGTCCGTCCAATGCACCTCGAATTTGTCGAACCCTCGAAGCGTTACGCCGATGTGATCATCCCCGAAGGCGGATTCAACACTGCCGCGCTAGACATGGTCGTGGCGCGAGTTGAGGCGCTTTTGAAATAAGGTTGTACCTTTTTCTTCTACCAAAACCGAAGAAAGAGGAAAGAAGAAAGACATAGTTATACCCACAAATAACCCGAAACAGGAGAACATAGATGTCAAAACAATGGTCCACCCCACCCGCAATGCAGATCGACACGAAGAAAAAATATAAAGCGCGCATGGAAACAGACAAAGGCACAATGGTCATCGACCTATTTGCCGACAAAACACCCAAGACCGTGAACAGTTTTGTCTTCCTCTCGCGCGAGGGGTTCTACGACAACGTGATCTTTCATCGCGTGATCGATAATTTCATGGCGCAGGGCGGCGACCCAACCGGCACCGGCATGGGCGGACCCGGTTACCAATTCGAGGATGAGTTTCACCCCAGCCTGAAACACGATAAGCAGGGTATTCTCTCCATGGCAAACGCGGGACCCGGCACGAATGGCTCGCAGTTTTTCATCACCCACGGACCAACACCGCACCTCAATAACCGCCACAGCGTCTTCGGTCAAGTTGTGGAAGGCTTGGATGTGTTGATGTCCATCCCCGCGCGCGACCCGAACAACCGCAATGCTCCCGCAGTAAAGATTCTCCGTGTCACCATCGAAGAAAGCGAATAAATCGCGCGCGCAATCAGAGTCGGCGCCGATTCAGAAGCGAGCAAATCTTCAAACTAACATCCTGCGCGTTCTGGCGCTCATTATCGTCATTGGGATCACCGTGTTTGTGTTCAGCATCCGTGACCGGGTGGAGGGTTTTGCGGCGTTCGGTTACCCCGGCGTCTTCTTGATCGCCCTGCTTGCCAACGCAACCATCTTCATCCCCGCGCCCGGCGTAGCAATCATCTACGCCATGGGCGCGGTGTTCAACCCCCTACTCGTCGGACTTTCAGCAGGGACAGGCGGCGCGCTTGGGGAACTCTCCGGGTATCTCGCCGGTTTTAGCGGACAGGCAGTGATCGAAAATACGAAGGTGTATGACCGCATCAAACCCTGGGTGGATAAATACGGCGGCTGGGCAATCCTCGTATTAGCCGCCATCCCGAATCCTTTTTTCGATGTGGCTGGGGTTGCCGCAGGCATTGCAAAAATGCCAATGCGCACATTCCTTTTTTTCATTTGGATCGGTCAACTAATCAAGATGACGTTTTTTGCATACGCGGGATATTATTCCCTGGAATGGCTCACCCGCTTCTTTGAATAAAACATCCTATTACTTTAGTTTCCGCTAACAAAGCGTCGTACTCGGGATAGCGGGGGTGTTTTGTGCCAATCGTGCCAAGTGACCTTTGGGCAAATGGGCAGTAACGGAA
>JAJTXU010000039.1 GCA_021462845.1 Anaerolineales bacterium | reverse complement strand
ATGGTCGAAGGAAGAAGTCGTTCCGATCACGCTGGCGGCGTTCGTCGGTGGGATGATCGGCGCGCGCGTCTCCATTTTATTTTTCAACGGATTTGAATATGCCCCGCTCGTGCTGAACATGTACGCGCTGTTCGATCCGCGCATCGGACCCGGTTCGATCCTCGGAGGGGTGGCTGGCGCGTACATCGGCGGCTACATCGCCAGTAAAGCGATCGGCAAAGAGTCTTGCTCGTGCGACGCGTTCGCGCCCGCTATGGCATTGGCAACCGCCATCGGGCGGGTTGGATGTTTCCTCTCGTTCGAAGACGGACTTGGCAAACCGACGACCCTGCCGTGGGGCGTGCCTCTGCCCGGCGCGGATTATCTCGTCCACCCCGCGCCGCTGTACGATATGGCGTTCAATCTGGTCTGGTTCGGAATTTTGCTCGCCCTGCGCGATCACAAATGGATGCAGAACGGCAACCTGTTGAAGTTCGGAATCGCGGGCTATGCCTTCTTCCGCTTCTTTGTTGAGTTCGCGCGGAATAATCAGGTGATGGCGTTGGGACTCACCGGTCAGCAGTTTGTGAGCGCGTTGTTATTCGCGGCGGTGGTCGTCTATTTCGCGAAGAATCGGGAGAAGTTGTTTGTAACCGGGCAACCGGCATAGGGAGGAAACGGAAATGTCCAACGAACCCTCTAACGCGCCGATTTTTCCGCCTCCGCCTGAATCGAATAGAACCCAGACGTCCAATTCGGACGATGAGAAGATCAACCAATATCTGTCAGATTTGCAGAGCGACGATTCGTTTCGACAAAAATGGGCGGCTGAATTCATTGGCGAGCAACGACTGAACGATGAGCGACTCGTTGATGCTTTGAAGAGTCTAGCCTCCAGTGATGTAAACTCTACGGGCGCAGGCGCGGCGCGTTCCACGCTGGATAAACTCGGTATTGCATGGTCTCCACAGGTTGTAGGCAATGAGTCAGGGTCGGTAAGCCCGCCCCAGGCGGGGACCGACCCGCCAAGTTTTTTTCGGCGATACCAGCAACAAACCTTGGCATTTATTGGCTGGTATGTCATTGCCAGTATTCTCGCTCCGGTTTCATTTGGTTTGATCACCACCCCAGCCACGTTGATCGCCTTGTTGGTCTTTGGGCTTTCAAAAGACAAAAAAAGAATTGCAGGTGGAATCCTCGTAGCGGTTGCCTTCAATTTCCTCATGTCGTTAATTCTCGGTTCTTTCTTAGGCGCTGTCTGTTTCGTTCCGTTTTACTACAATGTCAATTTTTAGAGAGGAATTATGAACTCCGAAAACAACACACCGATCAGTTCGAACGATAGCGACAACAAACCGCCATGGTTGACGCGTAAAATCTATGAAACCGATGCTGAAAAGAAGCGCGATTTTTGGATCGGCGTCGGCATCTTCTTTGTGTTGAACATCGCGCTGGCGCTGTGCCAATGGGGATTGTTTGCCGTATCTCTCGAATTCACTGTCCCTGGTTCGGATTCTGTGTCTTCCACGTTGGCGTCCATTCTCTATCTTGTATTCACTTTAGCGCCTTGGGTCATCAACATTGGTCTGATCGTTTTCTTCGCGTTCACACGTAGTCAGATCGCGCTCGGCATGGTGGCAGGATTTGGCATCGCGCTTTTCCTGGTCATTTGCCTCGGCGTTATCTTTATGGTGTGGTGCTTTGCTACGCTCAGTTTAGGTAGTTATTAATCGCGCGTTGGAGAATACATTGAACCCGTCTATCGTAAAGGAAGACCGCAAGGAAATTTTTTGGGAACTCACAAAATCCATCTGCCCCGAATGCCGCAAAGTGATTGACGCGCGGATTCTCCTGCGCGATGGCAAAGTGTACATTCGCAAATGGTGCCCGGATCACGGTCAGGCTGAAGCGTTGTTCTTCGGCGACGCCGATCTCTACGTGAAGATCGCTCCGTACAACAAGCCAGGCACGATTCCCCTGCAATTCGCAACCGAAGTCCACGAGGGATGTCCGCTCGATTGTGGATTGTGTCCCGACCATCAACAGCACGCGTGTTTAGGCTTGATCGAAGTCAATCAGGCGTGCAATTTGGATTGTCCGCTGTGCTTCGCCAATGCGGGGACGCATCTCGCAAAAGACGGATTTGAACTCACCTTCGAGCAAGTGGAGTTCATGATTGATAGCTTCATCGCCGCGGAGGGCAACCCGGAAGTTTTACAATTCTCCGGCGGCGAACCGAGTCTCCATCCGCAGATCATCGAGTTCATCGAGTTGGCGAACCGCAAGGGGATCAAATATGTGATGTTGAACACGAACGGCATCCGCATCGCGCGCGACGATCAATTTTTGGAAGCGCTGGCGAAGACGAAGGCGCACGTCTATTTGCAGTTCGACGGCTTCGAGGCGCGGACGAACGAACTGATCCGCGGCAAAGCGGACTTGCTCGACATCAAATTGAGAGCGCTGGATCGGCTGGCGAAACATGATATGCGCGTTGTGCTGGTCGCGGCGGTCGAACGCGGAATCAACGAACACGAGATCGGACGCATCGTCGAGTTTGGGTTGAGTCACCCCGCCGTGTTCGGCGTCAACTTTCAGCCAGCCTTCCGCGCGCAGAGACACATCCCTGCCGACCCGTTGACGCGCATGACCATCCCTGATGTGTTGAAGAATTTGGAAGAACAGACGAACGGCTTGATCAAACTCGACGATTTTGTCCCCGTCCCGTGCTGTATGCCGACGTGCAACTTCGTCACGTACGCGATGATCGAAGGCGACACGGTCACGCCGATCACGCGCATTCTCGACATTTCGTATTACCTCAACTACATCAAGAACCGCACCATGCCCGCGCTGAACGACGATCTGCTCAAAACTCTTGAGCGGCTATGGAGCAGTTCCGCCAAGGTGGGCTCAGACGAAGCCGCGCAAGATATTACGAATATGCTCAAAGGGAGGTCAAACGGCGGGAGCGAACATCACACCGTGGAAGAGACTCGCGCGGGTCAACGCTGTGAATCCTGTCACGCGCATCTGCCGTTGAGCGAGCACGCGCCGCGCGATCTTGGGCGTCACGTGTTTATGATCAACACCCGCGACTTCATGGATCCGTACACGTTCAACGTTAAGAACGCGATGAAATGTTGCGTGGAGTTTCTCGTCCCCGATGGGCGGATGATCCCGTTTTGCACGTACAACACGGTCGGCTATCGAGAGCAGGTCACAGCGAGTTTGCGGAACACTGCAATTGCGAAATAAAGAAAGAAGCCTCAAGCGAGGCTTCTTTTCTTCATGAGAGCTTGTGCCGCAAAGTTCACTTTGCGCTTGACCGCGGCAATATTTATGTCGCTCTACGGTGCGGACTAAATTACCTAACGAGTTTCCACGCCGCGGGGAGGACGAGCGATGCAAGGATCAACTTGATCGCGTCGCCGATCAAAAAGGGGAGCAAGCCAAACTCGATGGCTTGGCTATAACTTTTCAAGAATATCCCCAGCCATGCGACGCCGAACAGATAGATGATGACCGTGCCGACGATGAACGGGATGATGGACGTGCGCACGCTTCGTTCCAGTCCGCGTTCTGCCAGCAGACCCACAACATACGCGGCAACGACGAAGCCAGCGAGATAGCCCGCCGTCGCGCCGGTGAGGATGCCAAGTCCGCGCGCGCCGCCTGCGAAAAACGGCAGACCGATCCCGCCTTCGATGATGTAGAGGATCAACGATGCCGCGCCGCGTTTCGATCCCAGCGCCGCGCCGATGAGTAGAACGCCGAATGTCTGCCCGGTGATCGGGACGGGCGTGAACGGAAGCGGTATTTCGATCTGCGCGAGCGCGGCGATCAGCAGACTGCCAGCGACGATCAGAAAAATATCGCGCAGGCGCGAGGACACGTTTGGAAAGTAGCGAGTGGAAAGGGTGGGGGCGAGGGTGGTCATGGATAATCTCCTGTTTTAGCTTGTCACCCTGAGGGACGCCTTGCGTCCCGGAGGGTCTCCGTTGGTCGTGTCAGAGATGCTTCGCTCCGCTCAGCATGACATGGGTTTACATCACATCCGGCGCTTGGATGTCGAGAAGTCTTAGCGAGTTGGCAATTGTTTGTTTTGCGGCGGCGACAAGATTCAAGCGCGCGTTTTTCATACTTTCATTTTCGCTTTGCAGGACCGGCACGGCATGGTAGAACGAATGGAACGCGTTCGCCAGATCATACGCAAACTGCGCCATCACTAAGGGACGATACTCATTCGCGGCTTGTTGCACTTTGGCAGAAAATTGCGAGATCTGCTCGATCAATTCGACCTCATGCTTCGTCAACTCATAGCCAAACTCGTATCTCCTATCTCCTATCTCGTGTCCCGCTTCCCGCGCCTTCCTCAAAATGCTATTCGCCCTCACATGCGCGTTCTGAATGTACGGACCCGTCCGCCCGTCGAACGAGAGCGCTTCGTTGATGTCGAAGACGATGTCTTTGTTGTTATCCACCGCCAGCATCGAATAGACCAACGCGCCTAAGCCGATCTGTTCGGCGATCTTCACGCGTTCGTTCTCAGGGATGTTACCGCTTCGTTCCGATTCGACCGCCAGCACGCGCTTGATGGCTTCATCGTACACTTCCTTGAACAGCACAACCCGTCCGCGCCGCGAGGACATGGCGCCTTCGGGCAGACTCACGAACCCGTAGCCGAGGTGATAACACTTGTCCGCTTGCGGGAAGCCCCACAGTTTCAAAATGGCAAACGCCTGTTGCAAATGCAGTGACTGACGAACATCCACGACGTAGATCGAGCGGTCAACGTGATACGTTTCGAACTTGACCTTCGCCAGTGCAAGGTCTTTTGTCAAATATAAAGTTGTGCCGTCGCGCCGCAAGATCACGTTGGTGCGATACTTCTCTTTGGTCAGCCCGAGTTTCTCGTCAATCTTCACGATCACCGCGCCGCCCTGCGGACGTTCATCGTCGGCGATTCCTTTTTGGATCAACTCTTCGACGATCGCCTTCGACGGCTCGTCCACGTCCGATTCGTAAAACCAGACGTCCATCTTCACGTCGAGGATTCGCAGGACGTCGCGCAATTCTTCCAGCGCCCACTCGCGCGTCACACGCCACAACTCGCGCACCGACGGATCGCCCGCATCATACTTGCGATACATCTCGCGGCGTTCGGTTTCGTACGCCTCGCGTTGCGCGGTTTGTTCGGGCGTTTCGTTTTCTTTCTTTTCGAGCAACGCGTTCGCTTCGACGTATAACTTCAGCATCCATTGACCGCGCTCGTGTATGCCCTGCGGTTCCTGTCCCTTATAAAACTTTTCGTACATCCACAATACAGTGATCACGCCAAGTCCCAAGTCGCCGGGATACGAAGCGCGGATTGTTTCAAAGCCCGCAAATTCTGTTAGCCTTGCAAGCGTCTCGCCTAAAATCGTATTGCGCGCATGTCCAATATGAAAAGAGTGAAGCATGTTCGGCTGGGCATATTCCACCATGACTCGCTCGCCCTTTGCCGCACCCCGCCCGAAGTCCGCGCGAGAGGCGAGAACTTCATCCACAACTCGGCGAGCGTAATCGGATGTCTTGTAATAGACGTTGAGATAGCCCTTCACCGCATCCACGCGGCTGACGCCCTCCACGCTTCCAATCTGATCCTTCGACTCGCTCAGGACGACGCTTTTGACCTGCTCCGCCATCTCTTGCGCTCTCGCAGGGACAGGTTTCCCCGCTCCCTTGCCCGCGCGCGCCTCGTCCGCCGCCGTCTGAAAAAATGACGTAGCGATTCCCCATTCGCCCGCGAACGGAATCGCCGTCCACTTCAACGGCGCAAGCGCGATCCCGTTTGCGTCGCAATAGGCTTTGATTTTTTCTTCGATGAGTTGTTGTTCTTTTTCAAACATGTGCGGAGGAATCCTGTAGATGGTTTGGGATTATATCATTCAGATTTCGTGGGGCGGATTGGTAATCCGCCTTCGCGCGGGATAGCATCCGGCACCACGCAGAAAACAAAAGCGGGAGCATGCGCTCCCGCTTGGTCGTTCGATAGACCGGCTTCGTTTATTTCGAAGCCTTTTCCTGCGTTCCACCCAAGGCGTTGAGACGTTTCATCAAGCGGCTCTTGAGGCGGGCGGCTTTGTTCGCGTGGATGACGCCCTTGCCTGCCGATTTGTCCAACTCGCGGATGGCTAGCAAGATCGTCTCTTTGGTTTCGGGAGCATTCTTTGCAAATGCAGTGCGAGCCTGATTGACGGCTGTGCGAGCCGAACCGCGGACATTTCGGTTACGCAAACGGCGCTTCTCGTTCTGGCGGTTCCGTTTGATCTGAGATTGAATGTTAGCCAAGGTCTTCCTCTTTCGTTTCTTTAGGTATTGATTTGCGCCGCAAAATCAGGCACAGGAGCGGTATTTTACATGATGCTTGAAGAAATGTCCAGAAAATTTACGGTTTGGCGGTGACCAGCACGAAGTACCCGCCGAGTAGGCTGTTTGGAGAAGACACGTATGCAACGCCAAGTTCGGTGACATTTGTGCTTAGGATTTGCGTGCGCTGTTCAGGATCGTTAATCCACCAATTAAACGCGGCAAGCGGGGTGCCGCCGTTGGCTGGAGCGAGGGCAAAAAGATGCTCGAAAACGAACGTGGCGGCATATCCCTGCGCTTTGACGCGCGTCTCCGGCGTGGAGCCGTTCAAGCCGCTATGGCTGAAGTATTCGTTGCAGATCATATCCACAGCGTGAGCTTTTGCGGCGGCGACCAATTTTTGATTCACACTCAGGGCAGGCAACCCGTTGGCGGTGCGTTCGGTATTGACGAGGTTCCCCACTTCACTCACAAACGAGGCGCTTTCAGTGAACGAGCACTGTCCCTGCACGATTGGCGTGCCTGTGACCGAAACGACGGCGGGCCGGGTGACGGTTGCCGTCGGCTGACCGGGAACGGTAGGGGTAATGGGCGTGCTTGTCGAAGGTAAAGTCGCTGTGGCGGTGATTAGGTTGATCGGAACCACAAGCAATTGTCCGGCGAAAAGCGAGTTGGCGTTTTCGATCTTATTCGCTTCGATGATCCTATCTTCCGTGCTGTTGAACTTTGCGGCGATGCCGGCAAGCGTGTCGCCAAGTTCGACCACGTAATTGATCTCGGTCCCGGGTTTAAGGTCTGGCGGAATCGGGGTGATTGTAGGCAGGGGCATGCCCGGATACGGTAATCGGATCACGAGCCCGGGGTATACGATATGAGTCGTCGGATCTACGCCAGTGCCGGTGTCGGGGTTGAATGGGTTCAACAAGAGAATTAGCTTGATACCGGTCTCGCCTAATCCGAATTTGTCTACGATAACAGCCAGCGAGTCGCCTTCCACAACTGTATAAGGGAAAGGCTCCGATGGCGTGGGGGTGAAGGTGATCGTTGCGGTTTCCGTGACGGTGGCAGTGATCGTCGGGGTGGATGTATTGGTCGGGGTGAGGGTCAATGTTGGAGTTGGGGTATCTGTTGCGAAAATCCCGCTGAGCGGAGCGTTCGATCCGCTTGTTAGCCAGATAATGAGCACGATCAGCCCCAGCGCCAGAAGCCCGATAGACCCGTATCGAATCAAGAGATCGCGTTGTTGACGCTTCTTGCGAAAGGAGTTGAGTACGTCCGAAGTGTTGCCAGAGGGTGGTCGGTTGAGCATAAGGGTTCCTTTTTAACAACGCGCGCAAGTAAGCAATCCCACCTGACGCGGTGCGATAATTCTACCTGAAAAAAGGGGAAAGCGTACACAGGAAAACAAGCGCAATAAATTACGGCGAGTTAGCCGCTTCATGGACGGGAATTACGGATACAATACATCAAACCAGAATACTATGGCGGAGAATAACCTGCTTCAACAAGCGATCGCAGCAGTACGCGCTGGGCGCGAATTAGGCGCGCGAGATATGTTCCTGCAAATCGTCGAAGAGTATCCACAAAACGAATTGGCATGGATGTGGTTGATCGATCTGTTGGACGATCTGGATGATCGCATCTATGCTTGCGAACAAGTTTTGGCGATCAATGCGAGGAACTTAAACGCCAGGCACTTGCTCGTCAGGTTGCAGGCTGAAAAGCTACAGCAAGTAGAGGAGCAACGAATTCGAGCCGATGAACAGGCGCGCTATATACGAGAGTTGGTTAAAGAGCGAAAACTTGAATCGGCTTTGGAGCTTGCTCGCACTCTGGCTCAAAGTAATATCAACCATGCCGATGTCTGGCGCTTCTTGGCGCAGTTATCTCCCGATGCCGATGAAAAAATTCGCTCACTTGAAAAATTATTGGAGTTGAAGCCAGATGATATCCAGGTTAAACGCGACCTTCAGCGACTCAAGCATTTTCAGCAAAACCCGATGGAACTGGCTGAAATGTATGAAGAACAGGGGAATTTTGAACAAGCGATCTCCGTGTATGGGCAGGTTGCGGCAAATACAAAATCAAAGCGGCAATGGAATATGATCTATTGGCGAATCGTCAAACTGGAAAACCTGCTTCAGGAAAATATTGCCCGTATTCCCCCCAGTATATCTGTTGCCCGCCTGACGGGCGGGCCCGCGCTTTTGTACCTGCTTTTGATGTTGATTCAAACAGGGATCAATCCATTTGCGCATCCCGAGCCTTTTCTGTGGTTTGGATTTTTATTGGTATTGTTCGGCGGATTCATGATCGCGCTGGCATCCGTACGCTCGCGTCATCGCTTATGGTTTATCCTCTTCAAAAATGTCGGCGGAAGCGGCGCTCCAGGCGCTCGTATGCTGGTTGCTTCGGCGGGCTGGTGTTTTGTCCTGCTTCCGCATGTGATGTTGGTCATGATTGCGTATCAACGCCTTGTAGACTCCATCCGTTGGATATCTCCATAAAATAATATGCTTCCGCTGAATGACACTGAGCCGAACCGTTACAGCATGTTTCCGATCATGACCGTCTTACTGATCGCGGTCAATTCGCTCGTTCTTGCCTGGGAACTCACCCTCCCTGCCGAAACTCTGAATGCGGTATTCTGGCTGTTTGGCTTCACGCCGTCGCTGATGTGGTCAAGAGAGGGGGCTGGAATGATCTCCAGTATTACGTCTGTGTTTTTACACGGCGGTATCTTTCATCTGGTCAGTAATATGCTCTTTCTTTGGGTGTTTGGTCGCCGTGTCGAAGATGCCTGCGGACCGGTTCGTTTTCTGCTGTATTATCTGGTTGCCGGAACCTCCGCCGATTTCATTACCGCACTCGTTCAACCTCATGAGGCAATTCCCGGCATTGGCGCAAGCGGAGCGATCTTCGGCGTGATGGGCGCTTACTTGTTATTATTTCCAGAAGGACGTATTCGCGCATTATGGATTATTTATATTATCCCCACCTGGCCCAAAATTCGCGCCTTCTGGTTTGTGTTGTATTATCTGGTCATCCAAATTCCCCCCGCGCTCGATAGCTTTATGAATGGCGTTCATTACGGCATCGGCTACTGGGCGCACATCGGCGGATTCGTCGCGTGTATTTTCATCTTTTTATTCTTGAAACCAGAGGCTTTTGCGCGCTACATGAGCAACGTGGCGGTATGACTATTCAGCGTAACATAAATTGGTTTACCGTAGTAACGACTTTAGTCGTTTTTTTGCGGCGAAAAAGCGACTGAAGTCGCCACTACGATGTCAGGCAATCATGGTTACTCGGACTAAAGCCAGAGATTGGATGAATGCGCGATTCGGCCTTCTATACCTGTCCGTAAAACGGATAACCTGATACGACTGCTGACCGAACGCTCGCTTATAGATCATCCTCGTCGCCCTCTTCCGCTCCGCCAAAAAATTCAGACGGAGGGGTGAACGGCGGCTCATTCGGGTCGTAGCGCTTCGGCATGGTTGGGGGAGCAATGTTGCGCGAATATTTGTGCATCCGGATCATATCCTCGATCACCTCTTTTGAAACATCGTCGTCTTCTTTGAGGCGTTCAAACCGCTGGATCTGCCGCTTCGCCCAATCGGGCAATTCGCCAGGCTGGGCGTCATCGTTATCCAGAAAACTCCAATCCACGATCGTGACGGCGGGCGATTCGGTCTTGCTGGGGATGGAACGTTCGAATAATATTGCCAATTCCTTGCCGATACTCGGGCGATACGAGGCGATACGTTCCTTTTGATTCTCGTTACGCTCGCGTTGAATAATATCGTCTGTTTTTGGCGCGGTTGGGTCAATGGACTCCATCATGCGATCATAGCGCGAACCGTTACCCGCAGGAGGAATCCATGGGATGCGGTGCGCGTTATCGCGCCACCAGATCACTTCGGCGAGTAGCCGTCGCGCTTTCTCATCGTTGAAGCGCGAACACAATTCGCCTAGGGCTTCGGCGGCATCGGCGAAGAATCCCAAATCGGCGTATTGCCAGCCGATCCAATGCAGGGTTGCCTGTGGGTTTTCGGCTTTCTGAATGGCGTCTGCAAAAATGGACCAGGCGTAATCGGTGCATTCATCATCTCCCAAACAATAGGCGCCGAGCAGTTCCATCTTACCTTCGTGGAGAATCTTGCGAACATCCTTCGGACCGCCGCGCTCCATCATGGCTTCGTACTTTCCGTCCCAGCGGCTCATGAAGCGATATGACAGCGCCAGTCTGCGCCGTTGTTGCCACGGACGATCATCCCATTCATCGATATTTCGTTGAACTGCAACACGGTTATCATAGATTGTCCACTCGTCGCAAAATAATTCATACACCAGTTCCTTCGCCTCTTCGCAATCGGGAAATAATGTCAACACATCGAAGCATAACGCCGCCGCGTCTGGCTGTCCGCAGTACCACTGACCTTCGCTGCGCGCGCGGGCAAGAGTTTGGTAAACGTAATCGGGATAAGTAGTCATAAGAATAGACTCGGTTGTGTCGGCTGCCTGAGCAAACCTGCGGTTTTTCCTTCCAGCCATTCAGGCAGTTTCGCGGGCTTCTCCGTGAATGGATGCGGGAACGGCAACGCGCCTTTTTGCAAAAGCAATTTATTTCCGTCGGGCATCTGGTTATGTTCCAACACGAAAACGGGAATCCATTTGTTCTTGAGCGTTTCGGTCGCGCCTGCCCATGTGCCGCCCGTCTCCGCGTCGGAGGCGACGACGATCGCATAATCGGCAAGGCAATAAATGAGACGATTGCGACCCATCGCCGCGCCGACGGAAAACCCCGCATTGGGACTGTATGGCGTGACCAAACATAGATCGCCGCGACTCAACGCTTCTTTCCGACTTTTGACCTGTTTCTCCAAACTATCCGCCAGCACGCCGACAGCGGTTCCCCGCGCCTCAAGCGCCGACTCCATGCTGAGCGTGTCTACGCCTCTTGCGCCGCCCGAATACAAGACTTGTCCTGATAGCCCGCACGCATTGCCGATAAATTTCGCGCATTCCTGTCCCGCGCGAAAGAAGTCGAAGCCGAAGCGGTGATGGAGGAACGATGAAAGTTCAGAAGACATGCGAAGCCTCTTGTCAGTTTTTCCGCTGTTTATAGATTGCCTTGCGAGAGAAGTTCTTCCGCTTCAAATATAAACGAAAGGTAAATACCCCCATGCGTAGCGACTTTGTTCATTTCTGAGTGGGCTATTCTCTATTCTCTACTCTCTACTCTCTGTTTTATAATCCCAGCCATGCCGTCCCTCACCTCTCAACTCCTCGACAACTTCCCCTACTCCAAATACGCCAGCGCCCAAACCCTCCAACGCGGACGCGCCTACTACAAAGACGGGCGCGCTTGGGAAGTTCGTATGCCCAGCGACCAGAAAGCTACCTGCCTCGTAGATGGCGATACGGGCGAATACACCGTTGAAATCGAAGTGGATAATAAAACGGGCGATCTCTACTTCGACTGCGACTGCCCTTATGCCGAGACCGCTTTTTGCAAACACATGGTCGCCGCCGCGTTGGAGGTGAGCGAATATCTGAAAGATGAAGAAGAATACGACGAGGAGGAAGACGAAGAAGAATTTGCGCCGCCCGTTTCAAAACGAAAAGAACCCACCTACGATTGGAAAGCAAAATTAATGCAAAGTGTGGCGCTCATGCCGCGTCAGTCAACGGGCATAAGTCAGGGGAAGCGATACGCCATAGCCATTATTATCGAGCGTAACCGATATAATTTTTATAGTTACAGCGGTAACTTGCCTTACTCCTATTCGCTGGAGCCGTTTGTTATCAAAGAAAACGAGTGGCAGCCATTACAGGAAATCAACGGCTTCGACCCTGAGCGGGTTGAACGCCTTTTGGAAACCTCCAAAAACTGGATTAAAACAGAAGGGCAATATTATCCATCATTCAGCGCAAAAGGATGTCTTAATTTAACTCAGGAAGCCCTCTCATTCGTCAGTCTTCTTTTTAATGTCACACGCATGTATGGCGGGCAGGTGGGCAATAATTTATCCAGCCTGTTACCCATGCTTGCTAAATTTGACATTCCTGTTTTTCTTGGCAAAACAGATTATCCTGCAAAAATCGAACGCCGCCTCCACATCCTGCCCGAACCCATCCGCATTCAAATTGACATGCGGCAGGACGACCAAATACTCAGCCTGCAAGCGGGTTATGAAAATGGCGGCGCGTTCACCCGCATCCAAAAGAAAATCGAAACGCTGACCAACAACCCCACCTGGGTATTGTTGGATGACACCATCGCCCAAGTCGAAAACAGCCGCGCCCTCGAAATCCTTTCCGCCTTCCCCGTTGAAATTCCCAACCAGCAGGTGGACATCTTCCGCGAGCAATACTTCCCGCTCATCGCGCAAAGCCTGCCCGTCAAAAGCGACCTCGTCCAATACCAAGACGTTCACGCCGACGCAATCCCGCGCCTGTATCTGCGCGACGATAACAAGGAAAAAGTTTTACGCGCCACGCTCAAATTCGGCTACGGCGAATACGACTTCCCGCTTGCAAAAGACGAACCCTACATCCTTGCCAGCGTTCCCGATACATGGAACCTCGTCCGCATTCACCGCCAGCCTGAGCGCGAAGAATATTTTTATCAACTGCTCACCGACCCATCCTTCCGCCTCAAACGCGCGGGCTCGCCGCATCCTTATGGCATGCTCGAATTGCGCGCCCGCGCTCACCCGTATGATTTTCTCGTGCATTCCATTCCACTGCTCACGCAGGCAGGCTTTGAAATTTACGGCGAAGAGAATCTCAAACTCGGGCGCATCAACCGCAACACCGCCACCCTGCGCGTCAGTATTTCATCGGGCATTGACTGGTTCGACCTCAAAACCTTTGTCGAATTCGGCGACCAGCAAGTCAACTTCCACGACATCCGCAAAGCCCTCAAACGCGGCGAGCATTACATCAAACTCGCCGACGGCTCCATCGGGCAAATTCCGCAAGAGTGGCTCGAAAAATATAAACATCTCTGGGGCTTGGCGGAAGAAACAGTGGATGGATTCCGCGTCAGCGATTTGCACCTCTCTCTGCTGGATTCACTGCTCGAAGACGACGCCGCGATTCAGACTCCCCCCGACCTGATTCAGCGCCGCGAGCGTTTTCGCCACTTCGAGCGGATCGCGCCGCAACCGCTCCCCAACGGCTTCACTGGCGAACTGCGTCCCTACCAAAAACACGGCTACGACTGGCTGCACTTTTTACGCGAGTACAAATTCGGCGGCATCCTCGCCGACGACATGGGGCTGGGAAAAACAGTTCAGGTGTTGACCTATCTCCAATCGTTGCAGGAACAGGCTGAGGTCAGAAAAGAAGCGGCTCTGCTCGTCGTCCCAAAAAGTTTAATCGCCAATTGGCAAAGAGAATCCGAAAAGTTCACGCCGTCTTTGAAATTTCTCGAATACATGGGCAATTTCCGCAACAAGGATATTTCGATTTTCGATGACTACGATGTGGTCATCACCACCTATGGGACGATGCTGCGCGACATCGAGATTTTGCATAAATACAAATTCAATCACGTCATCCTCGACGAATCGCAAGCGATAAAAAATCCGCTGGCGAAGAGCGCCAAGGCGGCGCGGCTGTTGAACGCGGAACACCGCATCGTGATGACTGGCACGCCCGTGGAAAATAACACCTTCGAGTTATGGTCGCAGTTCGCGTTTCTCAACCCTGGCTTGCTCGGCAGTATGGATTACTTCAAGAGTCAGTTCGCCAACCCCATCGAAAGCGCGGGCGATGAAAAATCCGCCGAACTGTTGCGGAAGTTGGTCTATCCGTTCATCTTGCGGCGCACCAAAGAACAAGTCGCGCTCGAACTGCCGCCGCGCACCGAACGCATCGTGTACACCGACATGGATGCCGCGCAGAAAAAGTTCTACGCACAAACCCGCGAGCGATACCGCGCCGAACTGTTGGGATTAATTGAAAGCGAAGGCATGAACAACGCGCGCTTCAAAGTGTTGGAAGGTTTGCTGAGGCTGCGCCAGATCGCCGTTCACCCCGCGCTGGTGGATAAAAAATACAAAGGCGAAGCGCCTAAGTTTGAAATTTTGTTGGAGACTCTGGAAACCCTGCAAGCCGAAAATCACAAAGCGCTCATCTTCTCGCAGTTTGTCGAAACGTTGAAGTTGGTCAGAAAAGAACTGGACGCGCGCAAGATCAAATACATGTACCTCGATGGGCAGACTCAAAAGCGGCAGGCAAAGGTGGATGAATTTCAAAACGACCCGTCCATCCCGTTCTTCCTCATCAGCCTCAAAGCGGGCGGCGTCGGCTTGAACCTGACCGCCGCCGACTACGTCATTCACCTCGACCCGTGGTGGAATCCCGCCGTCGAAATGCAAGCCTCCGACCGCGCCCACCGCATCGGGCAGACCAAACCCGTCTTCGTGTACAAGATCATTGCGCGCGATACAGTCGAAGAGAAAATCCTGCAATTGCAGGAAAAGAAACGCGCCCTCGTCAAGAACCTCATCGCCACCGAAGCCAGTTTCTTCAAGTCGCTGACACAGGAAGATGTGAAAGGGCTGTTTGAATAACGTGAATTCGGGTTAGTGAATCGGGACGCAGAAAAACGCTGATTCACGCTGATGAAAAAGAAAGAAATCTGCGTTTTCTGCGTTCATCAGCGTCCAAAACCGAACGATCCTTATCCCGAACTGACGTTGAATAAACAACTATCGGTAGACGGAAAAAGATAGAATGGATTAAACACAAACATCCCTACGCATAGGGATGTTTGTTCATTTCTGGATAAATTGTTCTCTACTTGGCGGGTACAAAATTTTGCGGGCGAAATTTATACCCATACACGATCAGCCCGCGTTCGTCGCCGTCATTCCTCATTTTGCGAGTCACCATCTCGACGGGCATGCCGATCTCAACCTTGCCATTGTCCACATCGGTGAGTTGCGCCGTGAGCATGGGGCCTTCTTCGAGTTTGACGAGAGCCACTGTGTAAGGCGCGTTGGCGTCATACCCAGCGGGAGCTTCATACACGGTGGTAAAAGAATACACTTCACCTTTGCCGCTAAACGTGTACAGGTCTTTGGCTTCATCGCCGCAGTTCGGGCACACGTCGCGCGGGGGGAAAATTTTCGCATCGCAATGCGGGCAGACCTCTCCGACCAGCCCGTAGCGTTGTTTCTTGAGTCTCCAATGTCTTGGGATTTCCATGGTTGCTTTCCTTTCGCAAGGATAATTCTATCCCGCTGAACTCTCAAAGACTCTCAAACTGGATTCTTTGCAGGATTGTCTGCGGGATGGACTGCCCGAGTCAGCCCGAAGGGACGGCTGATTCGCCAGCGGCGGCCCAGCCGCAAGGGGGAGGCGAAGCGCCGCTTCCGCAAACAAAAACAGCGCAGACGTGGTATCCGTCTGCGCTGTGGCTTCATCTGATCATCGGCGTTAGAGAACGCCGAGTACACGGGTCAGTCGAGCAATTCCTTCGGAATATTGCCGCCGTTCGCGGCGATCTTCTTGAGGACTTCTTTGTGAAGCCAGGTGTTCATCTTGGCTGAGTCGCCCATCAGGTCGGCGGGGCAACCGAGTTCGGTGGCGAGTTCCTTACGCGCATCAAAACTGGATTCGAGATCGAGAAGTTTGAGCAAGTCCACAATCGAGGTCTTCCAATTGAGTTTGGCGGGGTTCGCCTTGGCAAGACCTTCAAGTTGCGCAACCACATCCACCTCAGAGATGGCTTTTGGAGCGACAGCCACAGCCGCCGCAGGTCCCCTTAGAACGGCATCGTCCTTTTCCATTTCACGCGGTTTAAAGGCCGGTGTGGCAACAGGCTTTGCAGGGGCGGGGGCGGGTTTTGGCGCAACCGCGGCGGCGGCGCTTTTTGCGGGCTCCTCCTCTTTCTTACCGATACCCAACTTGCTTAGGATTTTGCTGAAAAAACTCATAAGATATTCCTTTCGAATTTATTTGTTGTTGTCAGGCGAATGTCTCCTGCGCTTTCATTATAAACGAGAATGCGCCTGAAGGATGTAATTCATATTGCGGATTTTCATCATTCCCGGCTCGCGCCTCTTTTTCTAATGAGAGTGGATTGCTCATTCTTCGGCAGTTCGGCGCCTCGGCATCCAAATAATTTATAATCAACTGTGGATGAAGATTCTATTACTCAATCAAGCCTTTGTTTCGCCCGACGAGCCAGGGCATACGCGCCATTTCGAATTAGCCAAATTTTTGCAATCGCGCGGAAACGAACTTGTCATCGTCGCCAGCGATTTGAACTATCAAACAGGTCGGCGGACGGTTGAACGCAAAGGAGTTTTCGCCGAACAAGTTGTAGACGGAGTTCGGATTCTACGCGCGTATATTTATCCCGCTCTGCATCGCAGTTATTTTTGGCGCGTGATCTCGTTCTTCAGTTTCATGTTCAGTTCGGTGTGGACGGCGTTTCAAGTGAGGGATGTGGATTTGATTCTCGGCACCACGCCGCCAATCTTTCAAGCCGTCTCGGCGTGGTTCGTGGCATGGACGCGGCGCAAGCCGTTCCTGCTCGAAGTGCGCGACCTGTGGCCCGAGTTCGGCGTGAGCATGGGCGTGCTAAAGAATCCGCTGGTGATCGCGTTGGGACGCTGGCTGGAGAAATTTTTATATGCGCGCGCGACACATATTCTTGTGAACTCACCTGCTTACAAAGATTACATGATCGTCAAAGGTGTGCCTGAGAAGAAGATCACCTTCATCCCCTACGGCACAGACGTGGACATGTTTAATCCGCAAGTGGATGGCTCATCCATTCGCAACGAGTTGGGATTGCAAGATAAATTCGTCGTGTTGTACGCTGGCGCGTTGGGGCAGGCGAACGACATTGACACCCTCCTCCGCGCGGCGGAACGCTTGAACCCGTACGACAAAATTCATTTTGTCGTTTTTGGCGATGGAAAGGAACGCCCGCGTTTGCAAAATGAAGCCGAGCGAATGAAACTCTCAAATGTCATCTTCGCTGGCGTGCGACCCAAAAAAGACATGCCGCGCGTCGTCGCCTCTGCGGATGTGTGCCTCGCCATCTTGCAAGATATTCCCATGTTCCGCACAACCTACCCGAACAAAGTCTTCGACTACATGGCGGCGGGACGCGCCACCGTGTTGGTCATTGACGGCATCACACGCGAGTTGATCGAATCATCGTATGGCGGGGTCTTCGTCCAGCCGAATGACGATAAAACACTCGCCGAGACGATCCTTGATCTTTCAAAAAACATGGATATTGTTCAACAAATGGGACAGAACGCCCGCGACTATTTGGTCCAGCATCTTGACCGAAGAGATAAGTTGAATGAAACGCTGAAGCTACTTGAGTCGTTGGTGAAAAAGAAGTAGCCGCAGAGGCGCGGAGTAGCGGAGATTTTAAAAAGGATTTCTCTGCGCACTCTGTGTCTCTGTGGCAAAAAGACGGTTATGAAACTATTTGTCACAGGCGCGACGGGATTCACAGGCTCGCGCGTCGTCCCTCTCCTCCTCAACAACGGATACGCAGTCCGCTGCCTTTACCGCGCCTCCAGCGACCGTTCGGTAATCCGATCCGCGTTAGAGAACGCGGACTATGTAAAAAAATTTGAATTAGAGCGTAGCGGACGCTCTCTAGCGTCCGATTTGCAAGACGAGATCGAATGGGCGCAGGGAGATTTATCCGATACTAAGGCGTTAACCTCCGCCATGCAAGGCGCGGACGCCCTCGTCAACATCGCATCGCTCGGCTTCGGTCACGCAGACTCGATCATCCGCGCCACGAATGACGCGGGCGTCAAACGCGCCATCTTCATCAGCACGACTGCCATCTTCACACAGTTGAACGCCAGGAGCAAGAAGGTCCGCGTGGCGGCGGAGCTTGCCATCGAATCGAGCGGGTTGAAATACACCATCCTGCGCCCGACGATGATCTACGGCAGTCCACGCGACCGCAACATGTGGCGGCTGATTCGCTTTATCCGTTACTCGCCGATCATCCCTGTTTTCGGTGATGGAAAATCCCTGCAACAACCCATCTGCGTGGATGATGTCGCGCAAGCGGTTGTGAGTTGTATATTGAATGACAAGACGATTGGCAAAAGTTATAACATCGCGGGGAAACATCCACTGACGTACAACGAAGTCATTGATACGATTGCCAGACAGATGAACAAACGCGTGTGGAAACTTCACATCCCTTCGAAGCCTGTTGTCGCAATGCTCTCACTCTTCGAACGTTTCCGGATTCCATTTCCCATCAAAGCGGAGCAAGTCCTACGGCTGAACGAAAGCAAGGATTTCAGTTACGCCGAAGCGCAGAGAGATTTCGGGTTCAGTCCGCTGGGGTTTGAGGAGGGGATAGGAAACGAGTTGAGCAAATAAAAACTCAGAGACTTCATCTCTGAGTTTTGAATTCTTATGCGAATTCTGGCTCATAGCGCAGAACCAGCAAATGCTCTGCCTTCACCGCAAGTTCTGCATAGGCGCGCCCTTCTTTATCAACAAATTCAACTTCACAGACATCAGGCGCGAGGATTTCAACCACCGTTCCAACCTGCCCGCGTTTTACTCGTGTTCGGAGAGATCATCGGTCCATGCAACCAAATCAAGTAACTGATGTTACGCAGTTAAAGCCGATTTGGCTCTCGTAATGCGACATTCATGTCGCTCTTGCGCAAGAATGGCTGGAAAAGCGAGACGCTACGCAGTCTCGCGTTACGATCTCTGCTGTGTAAGGTGAGTCAAGTAATTTGACTTTATGGCTCTCCGTTTTTAACGGAGAAGTCCGTGTGATCCGTGTCCAAAGAGATTATTAACCACTACTTCAAGAAAGCCTTGAAACAGACAACAGGCATCTAGTATTTTATCCCTTATTTGTTGTATACTAAAAATGATTTCATAGGATCATGAATGAAATCAAGGAGTGAATTATGAGCGCCTCTACTCGAATCTTCGGCATGTTAGTGTGGTTGGGCGGGCTGATCGTCACGGGCGCGCTCATCCTTTCGTTCACTGCCGCCCGCGTCGGGGAGCACAAATCCAGCACGTACGGAAACGCCTACGTGCAGTTTCAAAATTCATGGGGCGGCGAGATCGGAATTATCCCGCCGTTGTTCACTCTTCGCCGCACTTATACGGAATCGGTCTTCAACAAGGATGCGAAACAATACGAAGATGTTGTCCGCACTGCAACTTACCCCCTTGTGCCGAAAACCATCGATATTGATTCGACTGTGGAGTACGGCGAACAGGAACTCGACCTGCTGATCTTCAACGCCTTCGAAACGCACAACACCGAAACATATATTATTGTCAACAAGACGCAATTTACCGGCGACCTGCTTATCAAGGTGAGCAAGCCTGAAAACGCCAACCTGATGTACGACTACACCATCCGCGTCCCTTCGCAGGGAGACCTGATCCTCCAACCCAACATGGATGCGCCCCAGGCGCTGATCTCCGAGTTTGCGCCCGGCGCCGAGGCGGAGGTAATCGTCACCTACGCCACCAAAGGCATGGACGTGTTTAAATATAACCTGTCTGCTTACCAGAATAATGTAATCGAGCGCGTCACTGCCAAGGTTGTGATCAATGTGGATGAATTCGGCATCTATCGCTTTGGACTGCCCCATAATACCGAGCTGACGAAAGACGGCGCGACGGTCGAGTTCGATGTGGAAAACTTCTCCACCACGCAAGACCTCGGCATCACCTTCCTTGCCAAACAGCGCTACCTTGATTCTATCCAGAACCTGATTGGTTATTCGCCGATGTCGCTGGCGTTTTTTCTTATCGTGACCTTTATCTTCTCGCAGATATTCACGATAAAATTCAACGCATTCCATTACCTGTTCGTCGGGATGATCGACCTCTTCTACTTCCTGTTCGTCGCCTACCTCATCCGTTTCTTTGGCGTTTTCCCGACCTTCGCCATCTCCATCGTCTTGACCGCCGCCATGTTTCTGTTATATGCCCCGAATGTGTTCGGTAAATGGTTTGCCTACTGGGTCGTGGGTGTGTTCTTGTTTCTGCTGACTGTGGTCTTTTCGCTTATCTTTCTCATGCCGATCTTCCGTGGTTTACTTTTTGTGGTGTTGGTGTTCCTGATCTTCATGTCCATCATGGTCTTCGTCAGCCGTTCCGATATTTCCAAGTGGAGTATCGTCAGCGGCGAATAAACTCAAAGAGGAGAATTCTCATGCAGTCTTTCATCTTCAACGACGCGATCACGTTCAAACTCGCAACCCAGCAGGATAACAACAGCGCGAAAACGCAGGTGTTCTTCGGCGTGCTGCTGGGCGTGCTGTTGCGCTGGGTCTACACCATCGCGGTAGAAGTTGCCCGCACCGGCAACCCGTGGAACTTCGGCGCGTGGTACGTCATCCTTGCGCGTTTTGTCGCATCGCTGATCGTGACCGTCTTCGTCTTTTCGGGCTATTGGGAAAAGTCCAAAGATCAGCCCGCCGACATGCGGTTCTGGAACGCGGTGGCATACGGCATTTCGATTGACGCCCTCATCGGGCCGTGGACAGTGTAATACGAAGCCATGTCATTCTCCCGAAGGGACACCGCTTCGGGACGGTGTGAGCGAAGCGAAGAATCTCCTCGCTTGCAAGCGAGACCCTTCGGTCGCTATCGCTCCCTCAGGGTGACATAGAGTAGAAAAAAAGAGAAGCCTCGCGCTTCTCTTTTTCGATTCATTCGCTCTTCGACTCGGTCTTGCTCTTCGACTTCTTCTCGCCTTTGACATCAGACGAAGATTTCTCAGCCGCCTTTTCCCCTGAAGAGGGCTTCTCCTCCCCATGGGCGTGACCGTGATCGTCGGCGCGAGACTTGTTGCCCGCGGAAGAACTACCGCCCGACGCAGATTTATTATCGGTGGCGTAAAAGCCCGAACCTTTGAAGATCACTTTCGTCGGGGTGATGACTTTATTCAACGTTTTCTTTTTGCATTTGGGGCAGGTTTTGAGCGGTGCGTCGTCAAACGATTGATGTTGTTCGAATTTGGCGCCGCAGGAACTGCAACGATAGGTATACACTGGCATATGACTCCTAACTTTCCACAGCGGGGCATTATAGTACGGGTGAAACATGCGGGCAAGGGTTTGGCTTGTTTGCGTTCTGTTAACGCCGCCTGATCTTGACACAGTTGAACTGCGTCATGGTTATGGTTTCCACGGAAGTAGATCGGCAAACTCGTCCAGCGTTGTTTCCGCCATGATGCTCTGACGATACAAATAAAAAATATTTCCCATGCCCTGCGTTGATTTATCCCCCAACCCCATCGCGGAGGCGTAGCCCGCCGACTTCACAAAGTGAAGCGACGTGTCGTCGTAGACGCCGAAGGGATAAGCAAAACTGCGGATCGGCACGCCGAGATATGATTCCAATCTCCGCCGTGAACTGACGATCTCATCCTCCTGTTTGCCGGGGCGCGTGGTGAGGTCGAGGTGGCTGATGCCGTGACTTCCGATCTCCCAGCCCGCGTCGTACAATGCGCGGATCTGGTCTTTGTCCATGTAGCGTGTTGAGCCGATGTAGTTGTAGACGATGTAGGCTGTGCCTGTGAAGCCATAGGTCTGCATGACGGGCAGCGCGTTGGCGTAGACGGTTTCACTGCCGTCGTCGAATGTGAGAAGGATCGGTCTGCTGGGGAGTTGCGCGCCGAAGTAGATGGCTTGAGTCAATTGTTCGACGGTGATCGTGCGGTATCCGTGCATGAACAGGTAATTCATTTGATTTGCAAACTCGTCGGGCGAAACATAATACTCGCTGTCTGTGAGCGAGTAGCCGATGTGGTGATAGAGAAGGATCGGAATGGTGACGTCCCCAGGTCCCTGAAAAATAAATTCAGGCGTGGGGGTGACCGTTGGTGTGGAGGTTGGGAGGGGAGTGAATGTTGAAGTTGGCGTGAAGGTTGGGGAGGGGATAAAGGTTTGAGTGGAGAGAAAGGTTGAGGTGGCTGGGGCAGGCTGAAACGGCGTAAGAGACGCGCTGACGGTGCGAGTCGGTTCGAGGGTTAGAGTCGGCGTAGGGGGTGCGATGAGTCCGAATCCCCCGCATCCTAAAATCACTGATGTCGTTGCGAGGAGGACGATAGTCCGACGAAGCAATCTCCTGTTCGCTGAAGATTGCTTCGCCCCGCTGCGCGGGTCTCGCAACGACATTACATCGGATGATTGATGTCCCACAAAATTCGCAAGCCGTCGAGCGTGAGCCACGGGGCGATGATCTGAATGACGTCGGTCTCTTGCGCGACGATCTCGGCGAGACCGCCTGTGGCGATCACTTTCATCGTAGGACCGAGTTCTTTGCGAAAACGTTCGACCATGCCCTCGACCATGCTCACGTACCCGAACAACAAACCCGCCTGCATCGCGTGGACTGTGTTGCGTCCGATGACGGAGGGCGGGCGTTGCAGATCAATGCGCGGAAGTTTTGCGGCGTGCGTGAACAACGCTTCGGTGGCGAGGTTGATGCCTGCCGTGATTGCGCCGCCGAGATACTCGCCGTCTTTGGTGACGGCGTTGAATGTGGTGGCTGTGCCGAAATCAATGATACACGCGGGACCTTTGTATAAATAGACAACCGCGACCGCGTCGGCGATTCGATCGGCGCCGACCGCGCGCGGGTCTTCGTAACGGACTTTGACTCCTGTTTTGATTCCCACGTCAATCACGAACGGTTCTTGATCCAAATATTCGCGGCACGCTTGAATCACACGCCCCGTCAGTTGCGGCACAACAGACGCAAGACAAACCCCCGTGAGTTGTTTCGCTGTCACTTTTGCGTTTTGCAATAACCCCTGCAACTGCAAACCATATTCGTCGGGCATGCGCGAATGATCGGTGGCAAGCCGCCAATGCGAACCGAGTTCGTTGCCGTCATATAAGCCCAGTGTTAAGTTCGTGTTACCGATGTCAATGGCGAGGAGCATGGGGGAGGAGTAGTGAATAGTTACGGAACAGTTTCCACGCGAATTTCTTTCAAAATTGCGGAAACTTCTTCGTCAGAACGAATATGCTGTTTAAGAACCTGTTCCGTTTTTTCCAGCACACGATCGGCGGAAAGTTTTGCCAAATCCTGTCGCATGGACTGTCCGATGTATAACTTGAGCAGGGCTTCCACAGACATATCGCGGCCAGCCGCGATTTTTTCCAGCGATGCCAGCGCGTCGGCGGGAATGTGAATAGTGACAGGCTTGCTTCCCCGTGAACGCAAACGCAATTCAAAGCCTTCTTCGGTTACAGGAATTTCGTCAGTTTGCTTCTTCATAGACTTTCCTTTCAGCGCGGGTGGCGGGACGGGCGGAGATGATCCGTGTGCGCGTTACACGCTCTGTGTATACAGCCAGTAAAAGTCGCTGGGAGAAAGTATACCCGATTATGAAATCGCGCTCTTCCTTGTCGCCCGCCGATGCGTCGCCCATCTGAAAAAACGGATCCAGAAAAACTTCTGCGGCTTCCTCAAAGGTCACGCCATGCTTTTGAATATTGGCGGCGGCTTTGTTTTCGTCCCATTCGAATTCCATGCCTTGCAGGCGGTAGGTGACATCCATAAGCAGTTCCTGTTATCCGCGTTGCGGAAGGGTATGGGGTAGTATATCGGAAACACGCGCGCAGGTAAACACACAAACAGGGAATCGCGTATTTACTTATGTACCTGCGTGCCTGTTTCCGTTTTTACCTTCTCGATGATCTCCGCGATCATATCGTACTTGTGGAATTGGGGCATGATGTACACGCCTCCTGCCCACGGTTTGATCTGCTCTATCAATTCGACCGCGATCTCGACCCCAGCCTTCACGCCCTCGTCGCCCGCCGCTTCGATTCGCTTCCGAGCCTCGTCAGGGATCGAAATGCCAGGCACTTCGTTGTGTAAAAAGTTCGCGTGCTTGACTCCGACCAGCGGCAGGATGCCAGCCAGAATCGGTTGGATCAACTTGCCGTGTTTCGCTTCGTATGCCTCGAGCAATTTCGGTCCATCGTCTGCGCGATAGATCGGTTGCGTGAGGAAAAAGTCCGCGCCTGCTTTCACCTTGCGATGCAGGTTTTTGATCTCATTGTCCACATCGGGCGGACACAAATTCAACGCCGCGCCGACGAAGAAGTTGGTCGGCTGACCGATGCTCGTGCCTGAATGGTCAATGCCTTCGTTGAATCCCTGCTTGATGAGTTTGATCAGACCCGACGGCACGAGATCGTAGTTGTCCATTGCTTCGGGGTAATCGCCGATGGATGTCGGGTCGCCCATCACGACAAAAATATTGCGAATGCCCAACGCGTGCGCCGCAAGCAGATCACCTTGTACGCGCAACAGATTCCGTCCGCGAGTGGGGAAGTGGATCGTCGTTTCGACTCCCACTTTGCGCTGCACCACGTCGCACACCGCCCACGCCGACATTCTCATCCGCGCCATCGGCGAGTCGGCGACGTTGATCACATCCGCGCCTGCATCGGCGAGGAGGGACGCGCCTGCTAAAAGTTTATGCGTCGAGAGTCCGCGCGGCGGGTCCATTTCAACGCAGATTGAAAATTCGCCGCGTTCCAATTTTTGCGCGAATTGAGTCGGCGGTTCAACGTCCGAGACTTCCGAAGTCTCGAAGACTTCGGAAGTCTGAATCAACACCGATGAATGTTGATTTGATTCCAGCGCCTTCTTCATCGCGGCAATGTGTTGCGGAGTCGTGCCGCAACATCCGCCGACGATCACCGCGCCCGCCTCGCGGAACGACAACGCGTAATCGCCGAAGTACTCCGCATCGGCAGGATACATGATGCGTCCGCCCACTTGTTCGGGCCAGCCCGCGTTGGGCTTGATCCAAAATTTCCCATCGGGAACCGCTTGTTTCATTTGTTTGAGCAATCGCAACAACTGCGCGGGTCCGCCTGAGCAATTGACGCCGATCACGTCCGCGCCCGCATCGCGTAACGTCCGCGCTACTTTCATCGGTTCATCGCCGAGCAGAGTCCTGTCATCGCGCGTGAACGTGACAGATGCAACAACGGGCAATTCGCAAGTTTGTTTCGCGGCTTTGATCGCCTCGCGGATTTCGTACAAGTCGCTGAACGTTTCGATGACGATCACGTCAACGCCCGCGTCAGCCAATGACTTGATCTGCTCTGCGAACGCCTCGCGCGCCTCCTCAGGCTGGACGCGCCCAAACGGAGCGATTCGCACCCCCAGCGGACCCACGTCCCCCGCGACCAACATATCCTTGAAGGATGCGGCGACGACGCGCTTGGCGAGGTCAACGCTCGCTTTGTTGATCTCGACGACATCGTCTTGCAATCCATGCTTGCTGAGTTTGAATCGATTCGCGCCGAATGTGTTGGTGATGATCAACTGCGCGCCTGCCTCGATATACGCGCGATGAATCTCCGCCACAGCGGACGGGTTCGTGAGATTGAGCTCGTCGAAGCATTTGTCGAATCCCACCCCGTGCGCGTGGAGCATGGTGCCCATTGCCCCGTCGGCGAGGAGGGTTTGTGTTGCTAGTAGGTTTAAGAATTTGTTTGTCATGGTTGTCTCCGTAGGGCAAATTGACAATTTGCCCTACATGTCGTATTTACAATAAGTCCACTTCCAATTTTTCCAATCAGTTACCAAGCCTGCTTTGACTGGATTGTTGATAACGTATTTGATAATTCGTTCCAGTTCAGCGGCGTCGCGTACGACATGATCGTAATTTTCATGTTGCCAAAATGAGCCAGAACGCCCCAACATTTGATTTGCCTCATAGGCAGTATAGCGTTTGAGCGAGTGCATGATCGTTGAGAGCGAAAAATATTTGCCGTTCGATCCCTCGAGCGGAGCAAACACCACATGTCCATGATTTGGCATGATCGAAAACGTTTCCAGGTCGTAGACTTTGCCGTCTCGATAGAGCAAGCTTTCCGCTACCAGATCTGCTATCTGCGGATTGGAGAGATATTTCTCGCCATGAGCAAGCGTGTCAAGCGCGTCATCCCATTTGCCGAAAAAGCGGCGATGCGCCAAATAGAGTTGTTTTTCTCGTTCCTCGTTGTCGGACATCTGGGCAATTTTCTTTTCGACTTCTTCCTTTTCCATTCTCAATTTTTCAATTACTTCTTTGGGAAGCGAATTTGCCAGTCGAAAAGTAATGAATAGCGTTGCTCCCTCAGGCTGGATATGCGGAAGATTTCGGCGATAGTAATTCTTGTAGGCGAATTGATTCATAGTGATTCCCGTAGGACAAATTGCCAATTTGTCCAGAGTACCGCAAATTGCAATTTATTCCAAATGGCGCAAATTGGCAATTAATTCAGGGTAACGCAAATTGGCAATTTGCGCTACGGATTACCTCATCAATTGCTCAACGCGGGATTCGCCGAGCGTGTAATATTTCGCGTCTTTGTGCGGGACGACGATGGCGGCGGTGGATTCTTCGGGGATGATCTGACCCGAAACGGAAAGCCCAAGCCCCAGTTCGGATTCGGCGGCGGGGAGCATCTTGAAGACTTTGAAATGATCTTCAAGAATCGGGATGGCGGGATAACCCCACGAGTAGCGCTTGCCTTGCTTTGCGCCGAGCCCCAACTCGCGGCGAATGTGATTGTGGATGTAGTCCGCTGTCGCTTCGGCGGCTTGGACGGCGAGTCCGTGCACGAAGTAGGCTTCGGTGTAATCGTTGGCGGCTTGCAACTCTTCAAACAAGGCGGTGGCGGCTTTGCCGACGGTGACGATTTGCAACGCGACCGTATCCAACTGACCCGACTCGACCGAAGCGAAATAATCTGAAAGCGCGAGGAAATCTCCGTTCGGCTGGCGCGGACAGATGAGACGCACCGCTTCTTTTTTGCCTTGCGCGTCGGCATAGACGATCAACTCTTCGCCGTCGGCTTGACAGGCGAAGTAGCCGTACACCGCTTGCGGTTTGAGCCAGCCGCGCTTGGAGCCATCCTTGCTCATTGAGATCAGGCGGGCGTCAAACTCTTTTTTCAACTTATCCCATTCGGCGCCGTGCGTATTTTTTGCGCCCCACGATAAACGATACAGTTCATTGATGTTGAGGTGTTGCATAACCATTTCGAGCGGCATATCTTTGACGATGCGCTGTCCGAGTTTTTCGGGCAGAGGAATCGGCGCGGGGACAACGTTGGAGCGTTGTCCGCTTGGCGCGGCAGTTTCGGCTTGCGCGGCGTGGTTCAATTCCATCGCCGATTCTTTGAGAATCTTTTCCAACAAGTTAAAGCGCTTTTCTTCGTCAATCAGCGCGTCCATCGTGTCCAAGCCTTCAAACGCATCCTTGCAATAGAAGACTCCCGCTTCGTAATTTGCGCCGTCTTCAGTTTGTAGAATTCTGCGCCCGAAGCGGCGATTAATTGCCGCGCCGCCGATCAGCACAGGGATGTCATGCTTGCGCCGATGCAGTTCGTTGACGATGAGCGGCATTTGCTTGGAGGTGCTAACCAGCAACGCGGACAAGCCAATGGCGGTGGCGTTATGTTCGACAGCCTTGGTGATGATCGTTTCGGCTGGGACTTGTTTGCCCAAGTCCACGACGGTGTAGCCGTTGTTAGCCAAAATCGTTTTGACCAGATTCTTTCCAATATCATGCACGTCGCCATAGACGGTGGCAATCACGACCGTGCCTTTGGTGACGCCTTCCATCTTTTCGAGATAGTTTTCGAGATGCGCGACCGTTTTCTTCATCACCTCGGCGGATTGAAGCACGAAAGGCAGAATCAATTCGCCCGCGCCGAACTTATCGCCAACTTCTTTCATGGCGGGGAGCAGGACGTTGTTGAGGGTGTGGACGGCGATTTCGTGTTTCGATGGAGAACCTTTCGAAGGTTCTGAACCTTCGAAAGGTTGAACTGGACGATGAATGATCTCATCAATATCCTCTTCCACGCCATCCTTGAAGCGATGCACGATCTTCCAGTGGAGTTTTTGTTCGGAGGTCATGCCTGCGGTGGGGTCGGCGACTTTATCGTCCGCGATCTCTACATTTTCAAAGTGTTGGATGAAGCGTTGAAGCGCGTCTTCGCGGCGGTTGAAGATCAGGTCTTCGCAGAGTTCGCGTTCGGTCTCGTCA